>NZ_CAUTUT010000001.1:0-198836 GCF_963541955.1 Hoylesella pleuritidis
CATCTAAGAAGCACGATGAGAGGTCGTATACTTCTCGACCACTCCTATACGACTGCTGCCCTACTGATCGTATACTGCTCGAAATGATACATCATTTATTACTTTTATACTTCTTATCAACATTGTGTTTTTCCTTTTTAGATGAATTAGATAGGAGTGGATAAACGATAGAAATCGAAAACAGCATCATCGCCTAATTCAAAGTGATGACAGCCCCGATCTATCAGGTAATTGACAACAACATGGCATGTCCATTCCAAAGTGCAACGGAGAACTGTTGGGAAATCTTCCGAACGAGAAAAAATATAGGCTATCCCGACTCAAATCCCCCAGTTTGTATGCTTATTGAGGCGTGTGTCGTAATGGATACCGGATGTCGTGGACTCTCCGCCGATTTCAGCAAATAGACACTACTTCCATTGTGTAACGGTGGGGTAATACACAAATAATAAGAAGAGTTATAAATAAAGTTTTTATATCATTGCTATTCTATATTTCAACAGAATTGCCAGCTTCTCTATTTATCATTCCCCCAAGATTTTCTACAGCTCATTTATAAAACAATGCTCTGCACTAAATATGTCATTCTCCTATCAACTCACGTAATGCGCTTTCCTCACCGACGACCCAAATGATATCGCCTTGCTCAAAACGACGGGCGGGATCAATAAGAGCAAGATTCTCTTGACCTTCTTCTACGCCTATCACCATACAATTATATCGATCTCGGATGCCGCTTTCGCGAAGTGTCTTGCCGATAAACGGACTGGCAGCTGTGAGAATCAACTGGCGCAATTTCATTTCACGCTTCTCGATGTCAGGATCTTCAGCAACCTGCTCGCCTTTGAGTGCCTCACCAAAAGCACGCAACTGGTCGTCATTACCAATGATTTGAATCTTGTCATTAGGAAAGATCACGTTGCTGCCATTAGGTATATTGATGCGCTGTCTACCGCGAAGAATACTACTGATATGCACGCCGAAGCGATTGCGAAACTGTAAGTCACGAAGTGTTTTACCAGTCCACGCCGAGTCTTCGGGCACATCGAAATCTGAGATATGAATGTCTCGATCTAAAAGATGCCCCTCAAAAAGCGGTTTCTTACGACCTTTGACCTGCGCTGCAATATCTCGCGAACGAAGATTCTGTACGAAAACACGCTCGAGCATTATACTGCGACGTTTCAATCCACGCGAAAGCACCATCACGATGATGGCTGCCGCAGCGATACTGATCATCAGTGCATTGGTAAATCGCGTAAGGAAATTGCATATATAGAAAACGAATGCCACAGCGATGGCTATACGCACGAGAATGGTAAAAGTCAATGGGAGACGATTAAGACGGCTTTGCGTCCAAAGAGACTTAAACTCTTCACTATGATTCTTCTTCATTATCATCGCCCGAAGAAACGGAGCAATGAGCCCGACGGTCAACACACCGCACACGCCATTGGCCCACCAATGCGGAAGAATATGCCGAATGAATGGCAGAAAGAAAGTAAACATCAATGCAATCACGGCCGCGCTCAGAATGGAAAAGACCATAACATAAAGCAATAATTGACGAAGAAGTATGCGCCAATTGTTGACTTCCGCCGCCGAAGAATGATGGGCAACGCCGAGATGATTTAGTCTGCGCGTCCATTTTTTTGGCAAGCGTCGCTCAATCTGATTGTAACAAGGCTCCGCAAAACGTATCATATAAGGTGTGAGAAACGTAGTAATGACCGAGACGGCCACCACCACTGGATAAAGAAACCGCCCGATGACACCGAGCGAGAGTCCGAGTGAGGCGATAATAAAGGCAAACTCGCCAATCTGTGCCATCGAAAAGCCACACTTCATCGATGTTTTCAGCGGTTGACCACTTAGCATAAAACCTGCCGTTCCGAATACTCCTTGCCCTAAAAGAATCGTGAGTACGATGATACCGATGGGAAGTGCGTATACTACAAGAATCTTCGGGTCGACCAACATACCGACAGACACGAAGAAAATAGCACCGAAGAAGTTCTTTACCGGCTCTACAAGACGCGTGATCTTATCAGCTTCGATCGTCTCTGCAAGAATACTTCCCATCACAAAAGCGCCGAAAGCACTACTGAATCCGACAGCTGATGAGAAGACAGCCATTGCGCAGCAAAGACCTAAGGAAACAATAATCATTGTCTCATCGCTCATCAGTCGACGTGTACGTCGGAAAAGAATGGGAATAAGGAAAATGCCGATAACAAACCAAAGAACAAGGAAGAAAACGATTTTCAAAACGATACCGGCCATCTGACCGCCATCGGGACTTGATCCGCCGGCTACAGCACTCAGCATCACCATCATCACAATAGCCAGCACATCTTCGAGAATAAGCACGCTCATCACCAATCCTGCAAACCGCTGCTGGCGTAATCCCATATCATCGAAAGCCTTATAGATAATGGTAGTAGACGACATTGCCAACATACCTCCGAGGAAAATACAGTCCATTCGCCCCCACCCAAAAGCATGTCCAACGCTTGTTCCCAGCGTCATCATACAAAAGATGATTGTGAGTGCAGCTATCACGGGGGACATCCCCATCCTGATAATCTTCTTGAAAGAGAAATCCAGTCCGAGCGAAAACAGCAAGAAGATTACGCCGATGTCTGCCCATGTCTGTATATCTGCCTCATCAACGACCGACATCGTATAAGGCATATGAGGCGAAACGACAAATCCTGCAACAATATACCCCAGCACCAACGGCTGCTTGAGACGCTTGAAAATAAGCGTTACGATTCCCGCAACGACCAAAATCAGTGCAAGATCTTTGACCAGGTTTGGCAATTCGGCCATAGAAGAAAGTATAAAGGCCACAGACCAAAGTGTCCGTGGCCGAATGAATTAATCGTTATAAGCAGCGGTGATTTCGCAAATCTTCGTAATTACCTGTACTGCTTTCTCCATCACTTGAATGGAAACAAATTCGTAAGGACCGTGGAAATTCACACCACCGGCAAAGATATTGGGACAGGGAAGCCCCTTGAAACTGAGCTGCGCACCGTCAGTTCCACCGCGAATCGGTTCCACTTTCGGCGGAACCCCACACTCTTGCATCGCCTGCAACACGATTTCGATGACGTGCATATTGGGATCAATCTTTTCTTTCATATTATAATACTGATCTTTCAGCTCAACTTTCACTGTTCCTTCGCCATATTTCCCATTCATCTTACGGGCACATTCTTCAATGAAATCCTTGCGATCTTCAAACCGTTCACGGTCGTGATCACGAATGATATAGGTAAGTTTGGCCTCTTCTGTGCGACTTTCAATGCCCAAGAGATGATAGAATCCCTCGTAACCTTCGGTCGACTCTGGAATCTCCGTATCAGGAATAAGTGCATTAAACTCGCAAGCCAGTCGGTTGGCATTCATCATCTTACCTTTGGCATAGCCCGTATGAACACTCACACCTTTAATATATACCTTAGCACCGGCTGCATTGAAGTTCTCGTATTCTAAGTCTCCAAGATCTCCTCCATCGATAGTATAAGCCCATTGGCAACCGAATCGCTCGACATCGAAATGGTGAGCGCCGCGCCCGATCTCCTCATCGGGATTGAAACCAATGCGTATATCGCCGTGTTTTACCTCGTTGTGGTCGCGCAACCAACACATAGCCTGTACGATTTCTGCAATTCCTGCCTTATCATCGGCACCTAAAAGCGTAGTCCCGTCAGTAACGATGAGATCTTCGCCCACGTGCGACAGTAATTCAGGAAACTTCTCCGGAGACGACACAATACCCGGAGATAACTCGATATCACCGCCGTCATAGGCTTTCACAATGCGCGGTCGGATATTTGCTCCGCTGCAATCGGGACTCGTATCATAGTGAGAAATAAATCCAATCGTAGGTATTTCTTTCTTAGTATTGGCTTTAAGTGTAGCATAAATATAGCCCATCTCGTCCATCTCTACATCACTGAAGCCCTCCATTTCGAGCTCCTTTTTGAGATATTCGGCAAAAATCAACTGTTTTGAAGTACTGGGTACACTCTCCGATTCGTCGTTCGACTGTGTGTCGAATCGCGTGTAATTGATGAATCTTTCTGATAATTCCATAAAGTATTCGTATTTGTTGGTTCTGAAATTCGGTTCAGACACACGTCCTGTTTCACCCGACTCCGATAGCGTCCGGACAAAAGCTGAATTAAAATTTGATTTCGACATTCTTTTGTTCTTCGGCCGGAAGAAAGGAAGAACCCATGTCAAAGAGAGTGACCTCGGCGGGATTCAAACCCGCGATCTCAGGAACCGGAATCCTGCATTCTATTCAGCTGAACTACGAGGCCTTAGTGTTTGCAAATTTAAGAATAAAAAATGATATGAGCAAATCTTTCTACTAAAATATCGATTCTGTATAAAGAGAAACCCTATGGATAGCAAGGACAAATAATATTATATATAATTGAGAACCAAACAGATACTAAGAATCTTGTAAAAGGTCATCAAATGCATTCCAATTAACCGTTAGTCACCGCACATTTAACTATTAATCGCAATGCATTCAATCGTTTACAGACCGTTTATCAAGAGTATCTACCCATATTAAACACAACATCCAGTTTGCAGCTAAATAATCAGTTACCCATTCACGAGCTGTGAGCATATCAACGTATTTACTACAATCTCAACAAGAACTGATGTTGTTCCCCTCTCCATAAAAGAAAGATTAGGAAGTGAAATCACTATCAAGACAATTCTAAACTAAGCAACTCGCTCAACTTTCCGATAGCAGGATTTTTCTGTTTCATCTCTTCAAAGAGTTCGCGTTTGGTCAAAACCTTGCGTACCTCATTTCCTTTGGCCAATCGGATATTTAGCTGAATGTCATCATTATGTAAATTTTTGATCAGCGTCGACCGTATGTCGCCTTTGATTTTATTGATTCCGTCAAGTATCAAATCATTATCCACGACCACTTCCACGTGTGGAAAGGTAGTGATTCGCAGCATCATATTCTTCATTCGAGCTGCAAGACCGGTCATTTCCTGTGGCATTCGGTTGCACATCATCATCCATTGTAATTCCAAAGCATCCTGTGTAAAGGTCTGATGCTCGCCCGTGGTGGTGTCATCTACCGTCTCTTGGGGGTTGACCGCAGTGGAACGCCGACGCAGATCGCTGAAAGTCATTCCCATAGAGCCTAATTTCAGACGCGATCTGGTGGCTAACGACGGTGCAGACGCCGCTATCTCTGAATGGGATTTCTCAACTCCAGCTACCTGTATAGCCGGTTTCGGTTGAGGAATGACAAGGTTTTTGAACAGGGATTTCAATCGTTTGGGGCTATGCCCCGCGCTTTCGTCATCGTCGGGTTGCGTGATCTGCACTACCAGAATCAGCGTCAGCTCCACCAACAGGCGCTTGTTACTGCTCTGCCGATAGTTAATGTCGCAACGATTCATTATTTCCAAAGCCTTATAAAGGAATTGAGTAGGACACTTCTCAGCCTGTTCTCGGTAACGAGCACGTTGTCTTTCACTCACTTCAAGCAGCGGAAGCGTAGCTGAATCCTTAGCCATCAGCACGTTACGAACGTGCGTTGCGAGTCCGTTAATCAGATTCCCACCATCGAATCCTTTACCTATCACGGTGTTTAGGAGCACCATTGTATCACTCACTCGGTTTTGAAGAGCCAGGTCGATGATGCGAAAATAATTGTCACTGTCCAACACATTGAGATCTTCTATCACCTTCTGATAAGTAATATTGCCCTGGCTGAAACTCGCAACTTGATCGAATATCGACAGCGCATCACGCATTCCGCCATCCGCTTTTTCAGCAATCACGTTAAGTGCTTCCTCTTCACAGGCAATACCTTCGCGTTCGGCCACCATTTTAAGATGATTGATGATGCCCTGAACGGTCATCCGCTCAAAGTCGTAAATCTGACAACGGGAGATAATTGTAGGCAAAATCTTGTGCTTCTCAGTTGTTGCGAGAATGAAAATAACGTGTGCTGGCGGTTCTTCAAGTGTTTTCAGAAAAGCGTTGAATGCCGCCGTAGACAGCATATGCACCTCATCGATGATGAAAACTTTATACTTCCCCACTTGCGGTGGTATGCGAGTCTGGTCCATCAGGGCCTTGATGTTCTCGACAGAATTATTACTTGCGGCATCGAGTTCGAAGATGTTGTAAGACCGCTGTTCATTAAATGCCCGGCAACTCTCGCAATGATTGCAAGCCTCTCCGTCTTCGGTGGGTATCAAGCAGTTGATAGCCTTGGCAAAAATACGGGCACAAGTGGTCTTACCTACGCCTCTGGGGCCGCAGAAAAGATAAGCGTGCGCCAGCTTACCGCTCGTTACTGCATTCTTCAAAGTCGTCGTCAGAGCCGACTGACCGACAACAGTGTCGAACGACATAGGGCGATATTTGCGCGCAGAAACAATGTATTCGTTCATATGGAAATGAATTTTTCGAGGCAAAAGTACGTAAAAAAGTCGAGAATCTCGATATTATTTCCTACTTTTGCAACCATAAATCAATCAGAATGAACAATCGTTTTGGCTTTATATGGAGGTTCATCAGTCGTCACAAATACTTGATTGTAGTGGCAATCGGTGTGCTCGTCGTGGGATTTCTCGATGAGAACAGTTTTATGAAACGCATACAATACGAATTACAGATCAATGAATTGGAAGATCAAATCAGCAAATATAAAACGCAACACGAGGCCGATTCCAAGAAACTCAGAGAACTGAGATGCAATCCGAAAGCCATTGAAAAGATTGCACGTGAGCGCTATTTTATGAAAGCTGACAATGAAGACATTTATGTTTTAGATGACGACGAACAACAAACAGATAAGAATGATGAGACAACAGACTAATATTCAGAGTGCCATTTTCCTGATCGGAGGTCTGCTGATGGTGATCGGAGCAGGCTGTTATGTATTTATGTGGCAACAAAAGGTGGTATGCTGGTTTTTCGCCGCAGGCACATTGATGTTTACTTTAATCCAGGCTATGCAGCTGTATGAAGGCAACAACTTCGTGATCAAACGCTTGAAACGCATCCAAGCAGTAGCCGATATCTTCTTTGTTCTATCTGCCATTCTGATGATTGATTCTGCCTATCAGTTTCTTTTGCCGCTTTTCGGAGGGCGCGGAGGCACCGGTTATATGGATTATATACAATATGTGTATAACAAATGGGTATTGTTGCTACTCATTGCAGCCCTTCTCGAGATTTACACTACACATCGGATCGGCAACGAATTGAAGAAAGAAGTTGATCAATAAGCCTGTGTTGCGTATCTCAAACTTACTTTCATAAAAAATACTTAAATGCAAGCAGGAATCAATTAAATAGCATAAAAATCTTTTCTGACATCAATTTTACACATTACCTTTGTGTAGAAGAAGAAGAAAATTGTTTATGAATAAAGTCTTTTACGCTTTTATCTCTTTGCTGACTTTTACCTCCTGCGCGAGTTCTTACAACATACAGGGTTCCTCGAATGTTGCGACATTGGACGGACAGAAGTTGTATTTGAAAGTCCTCAAAGACAATGACTTCAAAAAGATAGACTCTTGCGAGGTGGTTCACGGCATCTTTAGCTTCACCGGTTCGATTGATTCGGCACGTATAGCGAGTATCTTTATGGATGAAGAAAGCGTGCTACCCGTAGTCTTAGAACGTGGAGACATCGTTATCAAGATAGACAATACCCAACAGATTGTAAGCGGAACACCGCTGAACGACAAACTGTTTAAGTTCCTGAATAAATACAATCAGTTGAAGAATCAGGAAGCAGAGCTTGTTCATAAACACGATCAGGCAATTATGGACGGCCTCAATATGGAAGTGGTGAACGCCCGACTAAGTGCCGAGAGCATTGCCATCTCGCAGCAAGAAGACAGCTTAATCACCGGATTCGTCACCGAAAACTTCGATAATGTACTTGGTCCTGGCGTATTTCTAATGGTGACCATCGGTTATCGTTACCCTGAATTGACACCTTGGATAGAAGATATTATGAGTAAAGCAACCGACCATTTCAAAAACGATCCATACGTAAAGGACTATTATAAGAAAGCTCAAGAGAATCAACAGATTATGAACGGAATGAAAGAAGTACCCTCTTCATCTTCCGAACAGGCTGTTCCCGGAGCTTATCCAGACCGTTCCGTATCGCCACAAGCTGCCCCGACACCTAACGAATTGGCCAAACCTGCCGGCGAAGCACAATAACCTAACAAGCCGATCGGATGTCAACACTCATTTATGGCGGCACGATTATCAATGAAGGTAGAGCTTTCGAAGGTTCTATCGAGATTGATAATGACCGCATAATAGCTGTTATGGAAAACGTAAAAACACCCCGTGGTCATTACGATAAATGTGTAGATGCCACGGGATGTTTCGTTCTTCCGGGTATCATCGATGACCATGTGCACTTCCGCGAGCCTGGACTTACATCCAAAGCAGATATCGAGAGCGAGAGCAGAGCTGCTGCCTACGGCGGTGTAACATCATATTTCGAAATGCCGAATACTGTTCCGCAGACAACAACTATCGAGCATTGGGAACAGAAAACAGCTTTGGGCAAGAAGAAAAGTTATGTAAATTATGCTTTCTTCTTCGGTGCGACGAATGACAATTCACTGCTTTTTGAACGCTTAGATCGCCATCGCACACCGGGAATCAAGCTCTTTATGGGTGCAAGTACAGGCAATATGCTTGTAGATCGGCGTGAATCATTGGCTCAAATATTTGAAACAGCTGCCCGAATAGATCTTCCCATAATGACGCATTGCGAAGACACAGAGCTCATTAATCGCAATATGACGGCAATGAAAGCCGTTTATGGCGATGATCCTGAGGTCTTTCTACATCCACAGATACGCTCGGTCGAAGCTTGTTATCAATCTTCTTCTTGGGCCGTTGAACTTGCCAAGACTTACGGTACACGACTGCACGTGGCCCATCTCACCACAGCCAAGGAGTTGGAACTCTTCGGATCAGACAACCGAATCACCGCAGAAGTTGTAATAGCACACCTCAATTTCACCGCCGAAGACTATCTATCAAAAGGTGCTTTGATTAAATGTAACCCAGCAGTGAAATCTACTGCTGACCGTGAAGCACTTCGGCAGGCCCTTACCGATGGTCGGATTACCGTTGTCGGGACCGATCACGCACCGCATTCGATGCAAGACAAGCAGGGTGGATGCTGTAAAGCAGCATCGGGAATGCCGATGATCCAATTCTCATTGGTCACAATGTTGGAATTGGTCGACGGCGGCATACTTTCTATCGAGCGGTTAGTCGAATTGATGTGCCACAATCCAGCCCGCCTATTCGAGGTGCGCGAGCGTGGGTATCTGCGCCCAAACTACAAGGCAGATATCACCATCGTACAGCCAAATAGGCCGTGGACTGTGAGTGAAGAGATAATTCAGAGTAAATGTAAATGGAGTCCTATGACCGGGCATTGCTATCAATGGCAAGTGCGACAGACGTTTTGCAACGGTCGATTGCTTTACAACGACGGCATATTTGATACCGATTGCCGCGGAGAGGAGATTGCATTCAGATGATTGCACGAATTTTCATACCGATAATATTGGCTATTGTATTGCCGGATTTGTATTTCGATCTCCATTATCTGCGCCGTTCCTCGTGGCGAATTTGGTGGAAACGGCTGTTGTGGTGGCTGCCTTCGATAGGTCTTTTGGGATATACCGTGGCATTGGCATCCATCCGCAACTTCGCACCTGATGATCTTTTTTGGCTTAATCTCTATCTGTTTCTCGTCGGATCGATCGTTACCCCCAAAGCCATTTTTGCCTTTTGCTCCGGTCTCGGACTGCTATACTGCCGGCTGACACACACGCGCAACAATTGGGGTAACCTCGTTGCACCACCACTCTGTCTCTTTTCTCTATACATATTAATATATGGATCCACACTCGGTTTCCGCAAATTGGAAGTCCGCCACGTAGACATCTATTCGCGGGAACTGCCCAAAGCTTTCGACGGTTATCGTATTGCGCAGTTCACCGATGCCCATGTGGGCACACTGACGGGCAACAAATACAAGATGCTTACGCGTGTTATCGACAGCCTTAACGCGCAAAACGCAGACGCAATCGTCTTTACCGGCGACTTGCAGAATATGCAACCGTCTGAGCTTTACCCCGTTCAAGACCTTCTGAAATCACTACACGCCAAAGACGGTGTATTTTCCGTGCTCGGCAATCACGATTACAGCCAATATATCAAAGCCGATCCGGCTGTGAAAGCGGCCAACGAACGAGAAGTGATTTCGCGTGAACGACAGTTCGGTTGGACAGTGCTCTTGAACGAACACCATACGATACGCCGCGGGAAAGACTCTCTCGTGATAGCCGGAGAAGAGAATGACGGCTTACCGCCGTTCCCCGATCGGGGCGACATCAACAAGACTTTAGAAGGCATTTCACCCTCAGCTTATGTCGTGATGTTGCAACACGACCCCTCGGCTTGGCGTCGCTCGATTCTCCCCAAATCGCAAGTGCAACTCACATTGAGCGGTCATACCCACGGCGGCCAAATCCAATTGTTCGGTCTCAGACCCACAATGCTAACCAGTAAAGAAGACTACGGACTCTATCTCGACGGCAACCGCGCACTTTATGTGTCGGCAGGCATCGGCGGACTGATTCCTTTTCGCTTCGGCATTCCGGGCGAAATCGCCGTCATTACGTTGCATAAACTCCAATAACCCGTACCAAATCTTCCGACAATGAGATACCTCTATCGCATTTATCAGCTTTTTTTTGCTTTCCCCGTTATCATTCTTTACACTATCTTCACAGCCTTGATCGTAGTTATCGGGTGTACGATCGGCAGCGGACACTTCTGGGGTTACTATCCCGGTAAGTGGTGGGCGTGGCTCATTGTACGCGTTCTGCTGTTACCGGTGACGGTAGAGGGGCGCGAGAATTTGGTCAAAGGACAGTCGTATGTCTTTGTGAGTAACCACCAGGGAGCTTTCGACATCTTCCTGATTTACGGTTTCTTAGGACGTAACTTCAAATGGATGATGAAGCGCCAGCTACGCAACGTGCCTTTTGTGGGCATCGCCTGTCAGGCCGCCCACCACATTTTCGTAGACAAACGAGGCCCGAGCAAGATTAGACAAACCTACGAACAAGCACGCAAAACATTGAAAAACGGAATGTCTTTGGTTGTTTTCCCCGAGGGGGCACGCACCTTTACAGGTCATATGGGTACCTTCCGCCGCGGCGCTTTTATGTTGGCCGACGAGCTGCAATTGCCCGTTGTTCCCATTACCATCAACGGTTCGTTCGACGTAATGCCTCGAACACGCGACCTGAAATGGGTAATTCGGCATCCGCTCAGGCTCACCATTCACCGTCCTATTCCTCCTATCGGACAGGGAATCGATAATATCAAGAATACCGAAAACCGCAGTTACGCTGCCATTATGTCCGGTCTCGTTCCCGAATATCAAGGCTTCGAGAAGAATCCCGACCAATAACAACAACACTCTTTACAAGAGTTGTCTGACACTCTAAATTCTTTTGCAAAAAGGAAAAAAGCAAAAAATGAAATTCATTTGTATTTCATTGAGAATCAACTATATATAAATTTCGTCACGAAAAGCCATTAAACGTATCGCATTTAACGGTTAAATACTTCGCGTTTAATCGTTAAATACACAACGATTCACCATTACTTGCTTTGCAAGTAATGGTGAATCATAATATAAATAATAAATTATTGATAGTCAATAAGATATAAAACCAATGACGTTTTTCTTTCCTTTGCTCCTCAATCCCTATGAAACTATGAATCAACAATATCTTCCATTAACCTGATATCGGTATCGGAAATATTGTTGCGGGTAAGCAACGGGAGGTCATCGGCAAAGGCAGCGGCTATCGTTACAACGCTGACCGAATCACGAGTAACTGTTTTTTGCACATACATTTTAAACAAATCGGCAGCAGCAGAAACTTTTCCGACAAACCATTTGCAGTAACCGGCATTCAGATAATCGGCGTCTTCTGCCTCGGCAGACGCCAGAAGGTCATCGTAAATGGGCTCAGCTTGAGACGGTTTGCATAGAAACATCTGCCCCCAAGCTATCGCCCGACGAATATTTTTATCGTCGGGGAAGTCAAGATTCAGGCGAAACAGTCCGTTGACTCCTTGTTCGGCAGCCCCACTGTTGATTTGAGAGATGGCAAGATTCAGCGCGTAATGCTTATTGTCTGGCTGTTTCTCCAACAAAGCAGAATAGCCTTTCACGGCCGACTCGAAGTCACCGCAATGGAAATCTGCCTGCGCCAGTCCTCGCAAAGCCCGCAAATTGTCGGGCTCTTTATCGAGAATCTGCGCATAAAAAGCCTGTGCATCTGTATAATGTCCATAATGAACGGCCAACGTCGCACGTATGAAAAGGTCTTCAACAATGCCTGGTTCCACATAGCGGTCACACACTTCTGAGGCCGCCTCATAGTGTTTTCGCTTCAAAAGAAAGCCTTTCAGCTGACGTGCTTCACATAAAAGAACATCTCGCTTGAAAGCATCGTTGAGAAAAAAGAGGGCATTCCACGTGGGTGACTCGCATTCAAAAGGATTCCGAAAGTCATCTCGATAAGGGTAAACACGAAAAAAACGGTAGAGATCTTGCAGATAAGTGCGCCGGATATAAGCTGCGCTACCAGTGTCTAAACCACTGTCGACAGCCCCCATCGTCTCTCCGCTATTAAGCATTTCGCGTACATTAGCAGGCAGTTTGTCGATAATGGTAGACAGAGCGAGTGCAAACGAGTATTTATCCGAGTCGCAAAAAGGTCCTTTGAGCAGCAAAACGGCCATAAATTTATAATCTTTCAGCTGTTCATTCACACTCTGCAAGGCGGGATGATCGACATAAAACGGACAGAACCAATTGCTTAACGTGCCAAAAAACGGGAATCGCTTCATTTGCGAAAAACCGCCGAAATAGATGTCGGCACCGGCTCTTTGCATATCGGCCATACGTTTGAAGCTGCCTTCCACTTCCTCCATTGCACGATCGGCAGCTCCGGGATCAAGAATGTCCTGCATCGGATCTTCTTCTTTCTCTTTGATTCCGAAACGCGTAATCTGCAAATGATTGTTCTTCATTAAATTCGGAATGATGTCGTGTTGCAGTCTGTCGTTGTCGCGTTCAGCATTGAGACAATGAAATACTTGCATCTGCAACTCCAGCAAGTCGCGGCGAACAGCCTCGTCCTTACAAAGCTCCGATACCTTATCCCATAGTGGGCGGAACACCCGATGCAGCTTTTCAGGCAAGGCAAATACCCACCCCACAAGCGCGCGCTGGCGTATATGCTCGTCGGAAGTATTGCAATATACTGCCATCAAAGTCATCACCTTGCGAATATCGAAGACGTTCATTGCCGACAACATCACAGCACTCACCAACAGTTGGGCATCATTTGCATCGATGGTCGGCGACAGAAGAAGCTGCTCGAAACCCTCGGCCGTATCGCTATCCCATTGCGGTGAGACGAGAACGGCATTAAACAACCCTTCGATATACGTTTGATGGGTCGAGTAGATATCGCTTTTCGTCGATTGACCGACAGCTTCCGGTTCCAGGGATAACATCGTTACATCTTGCACGAAACCTTCAAGTCGGCGGCGGATGTCATCAGGATGCAGACTGACAGGTGGCACAACAGTAGCAGCCAAACGATAAGCCTGACTCTCTTGAACCTTGACTGACACACGCAGATAGCCCCACACACGATACAACTTGCGCAACATACCCTCGTAAAGCATCGCCCGTTTATCGTCGTGATAACCTTTCAGCATAAAGTCTTTCATCAATTCATAATCCTGACTCACACTTTCCAATACGCCGGAAACAGCAGGATCGGGTCTGTCGGTTACGAACTGTTGCAGCAAACGCAATGCTTTGCCTACATTCTCGCCATCGAGTAAGGCAGCTTCTATCCTTTTCAGAGATTCCGTTTCACTCATTGTTTATCTTTCTGTGCACGTAAAATATCTTGGGAGCGAGGCTTTACCGCGTGTTCAAAACGCATCTTCGGTAAAGCCTTTATAGTCTTCTTATCGGCGCCACAATACTTCATTACCAAATCAGAATAATGTTGCAACCCTTTCTCATTAAGCGAATCGCAGGCCATATTATACGCTTTGATGAAAGCCTGAATCTGTTTTCGGCGGCGCACATCGCGCATTGCTGCTGTCCGGAAAGCAATAACACCGAAACGAAGACCCTTATCTCTGCTGTCCATCAACACGGGATGGCGGTATAATCGGGCGGTAGTGGCCTGCGGTTCGGTAAGCAACATCGCGTCCATCTCATTGTTGAGCAACATTCGCAAGCGGATATGCACATCGTTGATTTGCACACGAAAGACATCGTATTTGGGCTTGGCGCTGTCTATGGCAAGGTCGGCTAAATAATCGGTAGCCGAAAAACGGGTCATCGCAATCATCTTATCCGATAACTGCTTCAGTTCTTTCACACGCGCCAGACGATTACTCACCAATTGCCAATAAGCATTTGTGGCAGCGACATACGTCAACGGCGTTCCCCGTTTCTTTATACGCTCAGCGCGAACAAGGTCGGTCACCGAGCCTTCTATACTGCTTCCGATGAGCGCCGTATCGCAATCCATCTGCGCATTCCAACGTCGCAGTCGGACATCTACGTTCAACGTATCGAACAATCGGCGCTCTTTGGCCAAGAAAATCGGCATCCCATCCAAGGTGGGCAGCACCGCCACTTTCAACGCCAACGAGTCTTCGGTTTTCAGTCTTGCCTTTTCTGCCTTCGAGAGTCGCTGCTTTTCGTCATACGACTGACCGCAAGACGCAATGAGAACAAGCGCTGTGAAGAGTGTGCAAAGATATTTCATCCGCTTTTATTTATCCAAAGAAGGGCGCCCAGCGTATTGAAAACACGAGTCGCCCTTCCGAGTTTCTATTCATTAAATGTGCAATATTAGCATCTGCAAAAGTACGAATTCTTTTTTGTGTTACAAAATTTATTCGTACTTTTGTCTCGTTATGGCAAAAGACAAGATTGCTTATGTCTGCTCGAATTGCGGACAAGAATCGTCCAAATGGATAGGAAAATGCCCGAGTTGCGGCCAATGGAACACTTTCAAAGAGATTCGCATAGCCGGCGACACGAGCTCGATGGCGGCCAAGACAGCTGCTCACTCGGTGTTGAGTCACGCCGAATCAGCGCACAAAAACCGTCCGACAGTGCTCCGTAATATCTCAGCACAAGACGAACCACGCATAGATATGCACGACGAAGAGCTGAATCGTGTTCTCGGAGGCGGCTTGGTACACGGTTCCATCGTGCTTTTGGGAGGCGAACCGGGTATCGGAAAGAGTACGCTTACGCTGCAAACGATTCTTCATTTACCCGAAAAGCGAATCCTATATGTAAGCGGCGAGGAGAGTGCTCACCAACTAAAGTTGCGCGCCGACCGCATTACCGCACATTTGCCACAGGCCGACAACGCAGCGACAGACAATGTATTGATACTCTGCGAGACATCGTTGGAGCGCATTTTCGAACACATCCGCGACGTCAAACCTGAACTTCTCATCATCGACAGCATTCAGACCATTGCTACGGAAGATGTGGATAGTTCGCCGGGAAGCATCACCCAAGTGCGCGAATGTGCTTCGGCACTACTCCGTTTTGCTAAAACGAGTGGCATCCCGGTGCTGCTCATCGGCCATATCACCAAAGAAGGGACCCTGGCCGGTCCCAAAATCTTAGAACATATCGTAGATACAGTCATCCAATTCGAGGGCGATCAGCATTATATGTACCGCATTCTGCGCAGCATCAAGAATCGATTTGGCTCTACTTCGGAGTTAGGCATCTATGAAATGCAGCAGACCGGCTTGCGCCAAGTAAACAATCCGAGCGAACTTCTGCTCACGCCTGACCGCGAAGAGGGACTCAGCGGCATTGCTATCAGCAGTGCCATCGAGGGTGTCAGACCGTTCTTAGTGGAAACACAAGCTTTAGTTTCGTCAGCGGCTTACGGTACGCCGCAGCGCTCGGCAACAGGTTTCGATCAGCGAAGACTCAATATGCTGCTCGCAGTTCTCGAAAAACGCGTGGGCTTCAAGCTGATGCAGAAAGATGTTTTCATCAATATCGCCGGCGGACTACGCGTAACCGATCTCGCGATGGATCTCAGTATCATCGCCGCCGTGTTGTCAAGCAACGTCGATACAGCCATTGAAGCGGGCTGGTGTATGGCCGGTGAGGTTGGACTCAGCGGCGAAGTACGTCCCGTTAACCGCATTGAGCAACGCGTGGCAGAAGCCGAAAAGTTAGGATTTACCGATATGATTATCCCGAAATACAATCTCGGCGGATTCGATTCCAAAAAATATAACATCCATCTCCACTCCGTTCGCAAAGTGGAAGAAGCTCTACGCATACTTTTCGGATAACCGGCACGCGGGCATATTGCCCTCATTCGACGACAGCCAACACGCCATTCGGGACAAAAAACAAAAATTCCCGGCCTCAGAAACCGCAATCTCTCATCTTTTTCGTAATTTTGCAGATGATTAAAGCGTATTTTTCAAATTTATAAATCAATAAGTTTATATGAAGATCGATCAATTCAACTTTGCCGGAAAAAAGGCAATCGTCCGCGTAGATTTCAATGTTCCCTTGGACGAAAATGGTAATGTGACAGATGATACCCGCATCCGTGGTGCATTACCTACACTGAAAAAGATTCTGTCTGACGGCGGTTCGGTGATTATGATGAGTCATATGGGCAAGCCGAAAGGCAAAGTTAACCCCAAATTTTCACTCTCACAGATCGTCGGAAAAGTGTCCGAGCGTCTCGGTGTCGACGTCAAATTCGCTGACGATTGCGCCAATGCCTCTGCCGCAGCCGCCGCATTGAAGCCCGGCGAAGCGTTGCTACTCGAAAACTTGCGGTTCTATGCCGAAGAGGAAGGTAAGCCCGTGGGCGTCGAAAAAGGCACACCCGAATACGATGCCGCCAAGAAAGAGATGAAAGACAAACAAAAAGCATTTGCCCAAAAACTCGCATCCTATGCCGATGTTTACGTAAACGATGCCTTCGGGACGGCTCACCGCAAACACGCTTCGACTGCGGTCATCGCCGATTTCTTCACTCCCGACGCTAAAATGTTGGGCTTCTTGATGGAAAAAGAAGTAACAGCCATCAATAATGTGTTGAAGAACGCACAGCATCCTTTCACCGCAATCATCGGTGGAAGCAAAGTAAGCTCTAAGTTGGGCGTAATTAAAAACCTGCTCGACAAGGTGGATAACCTCATCATCGGAGGCGGAATGGGCTATACATTCGTCAAAGCTCAGGGCGGCCATATCGGCAATTCTCTCCACGAAGACGACCTGATGCCCGAGGCTCTTAATGTTATCGCCGCAGCCAAAGAGAAAGGCGTGAACCTCAGTTTGTCTGTGGCTACGGTGGCAGCCGACCGCTTTGCCAACGACGCCAACCGCAAGGCGGTACCCATCGAAAACATCCCCGACGGCTGGGAAGGTATGGATGCCTCTGAGCAATCACTCGAAATCTGGAAGAAAATCATCCTCGAGTCCAAGACAATCCTATGGAATGGTCCCGTGGGTGTATTCGAGTTTGAGAACTTCGCACACGGAACGGGCGAAATAGCCAAGTATGTTGCCGAGGCAACACAGCAAAACGGTGCCTACTCTTTGGTAGGTGGCGGCGATTCGGTAGCGGCTGTCAACAAGTTCGGTTTGGCCGATAAGGTTTCTTATGTGTCCACAGGCGGCGGTGCAATGCTCGAAGCCATTGAAGGAAAGGTGCTTCCCGGCGTTGCAGCTATTGAAAAATAACCTCGTCATCAGATAAGAAAATTAAGGAGGAAGATTCAAAAGTCTTCCTCTTTTTTTCGTTTCCGCCCAATCCTCCGCCCTCACTCACTACGCCCCTCCTGACGATTCCCTTTCCAATTAACCTCTTTCGGTGCTGCGAAAAGCCGTTAAACGGCGCACGAGTAAGCGTTAAATACAAAGTAAAAAGCATCTAATTGTAGAACGAATTATACCTTACTGATTTTCAAGCGAATGTAACCTCAACTTTCCTAAATCTTTTTCTAACAAAAAAATTACGAAAATTTAGAAGTAATTCATTTTTTTACTATATTTGCAACATCAACGATCGCCTGCATATTAAAGAAAGAACTAACAAATGAAAAAATTTATCTTGTTAATGGTATGCACTTGTGTTGCAACCCTAAGCTTTATCAGTTGTTCGGATAGTGATAAAGACAAAGTGCCCGAAGAACTCACCGAATATTTTTGGAGACTAAACGCTTACATTTATAAAGATAACAATCCTAAGGAGATTCAATGGGTCAACTGGCAAGAAGAAAAATACACGCTCACACTCCATCGTGACGGAACGATGGAAGGAAAATGCCTTGACCACCAAATAGCAGGAAGATTCAGCGTCAGCGACAATAAAATTCGGTTTTATGACATAAAAGGAATCGTAGAGAACAATACCGATAAGCCCGGCCATTATTTTGAATCTCACTTGAAAGATGTGTATACTTATAAAACAGAAGGGTATTATTTAAAACTTTACTATTCGGATAATGAGTGTTTATATTTCATTACAGGTTTTCTAAAATAGCTAATATTATGAGATTGTTACGAATAACTACTTTATGTCTCAGTTTGTCAATCTGTGTTTTTGGGAAAACATATTCACAGATTTCTCAACCATCAATTCTCAACTGACGTTTTCTCTCCCATTCGCTCCAAAAGCCGGCGCACATAATTGCGTTGCCAATCATCGATGTGATAACGGCTGTCGCCGAACAGCAGAATATCGATGTCCATTTTTACCACTCCCCGCTTACGTTCAGCCCGCAAACTACCGAGCGAACGCTCTATTTGCTTCAATGCTCGATACAACTGCGTAAAGCTATGATGTGTATGTGCCACAGCCAAACAGTTCAAGAACCGATCGGAGTCAATGCCGATCGGAGTCGTCCACATCATTTCCGAGAAAATTACTTGATTACTCAAAAGGCGTTCAAGCTTGTATTGCGCCAGCTGCATATTCGATTCCTGATTTTCGTTCGCCCCCAAGGACAATATCACCTTTTGTTTTTTACCCATCTAATAAACACTCTATCCAAACATTATATGAATTATTCTTTTTGCTATTAAGCCGTTACAAAATTAATAAAAACCTGAACCTGTTACGCAGCTTTCACCTTTTTTATTATAAACCGTTAAATACCTGCACTCCATTTGAAAATCTAAACCACTCCTTTCCATATCTCGACATTATTCCGTAAATTTGCGTCCAAATAATAATGTCAATGAAAAAACTCACAGTCCTGTCGCTCATTATCTTATTGGCACTGCCTATCAGTGCCCAAATGAAATGGAATCGGCAATACCAGACCTATATCAATCAATACAAAGATTTGGCCATTGAGCAAATGAAGCGGTATCACATACCTGCCAGCATCACTTTAGCCCAAGGGCTGTTCGAGAGCAGAGCTGGACAGAGCGAGTTCGCTTTGCGCAGCAACAATCACTTCGGCATCAAATGTCACGGTTGGAGCGGCAAAACCGTTTATCATGACGACGATGCTACAAACGAATGTTTCAGAGCCTATGACAATGTTTTCGACAGTTTTGAAGATCACAGCAAGTTCTTAGCTAAGAGTTCTCGTTACAAACGATTGTTCGCTCTTAAAGAAACCGACTACCGCGGTTGGGCTTACGGACTGAAAGAGTGTGGCTATGCAACAAATCCGCAATATGCCATAAAACTGATTCAAATCATCGAACTTTATAAACTATATCAATACGACACAGCCCGCAGTTACGACCGGTTTATGGCCGAGCGAGCAGGTCACGACAAGCCAGCCGGCCCCAGTCAACGATTACATCCGATACGCATCTATAATAAAAACTATTATCTGCAAGCTCGTGAGGGTGATACATTCCGCTCGATTGGCGAGGAAGTGGGTATCTCTTACCGAGCACTCGCACGTTATAACGAACGCGACAAACGAGACGTGTTGCACCAGGGAGATATCATCTACCTAAAAAAGAAGCGCAGAAAAGCCGACAAGGCCTATAAAAACCGGCCACACGTAGTCAAAACAGGAGAAAGTATGTACAGCATTTCACAGCTTTACGGTATACGACTAAAATCGCTGTACAAAAAAAATCACCTGCCGGAAGACTATCAAATATGCGTCGGAGATACACTCAAAGTTTACTAAGATATGAGAAAAACATTTTTAATGAGCCTGCTTTTATGCGGAATAATGTGTGCAAATGCACAGACCTTTGAAGACTATTTTGAAGACAGAACACTGCGTTTAGATTACAACTTCGCAGGAAATATCCGAGAGCAAACCATCTCTTTGGATGAGCTTTCAGTGATACCGCATTGGTATGGCAAACATCAACACTTGTCGGAGTTGCCTATTGAAGGAAACGGACAAATCACCGTGCGCGACCATAAAACAGGAAACGTAATTTATCGGAACAGCTTCTCTACCTTATTTCAGGAATGGTTATCATATCCCGAAGCCCAAAAGACACGACGTTCTTTTGAAAACGTGTTCCTCATCCCGATGCCGAAAGACACCATAGACATCACACTCGACCTCCGAAACAATCGCCGTGAAGTAATGACTTCATTCAGTCATCAAGTCGATCCGACCGACATCCTCATCCGACATATTGGCAAAAAAAACGTCACTCCATATATCACACTTCAAAAGGCGACCGATTCGACACGTTGTATCCATATTGCTTATATCGCCGAAGGATATAAAAACGAAGAGATGCAGACATTCGTCGACGATGCCAAGGCAGCAATGGAGGCACTGTTTGCACACGAACCATTCAAATCTATGCGCGATCGCTTCAACATAATAGCTGTAAAATCGCCCTCCACAGACAGTGGAACAAGTTATCCATCGAAAGGAGTCTGGAAGAACACGGCCCTTCACTCTCATTTCGATACCTTTTATAGTAACCGTTATCTAACCACACTCAGTCTGAAAGACCTCCATAACTGGTTGGCGGGTACACCTTATGAGCATATCATCGTGTTAGTAAATACTGACGAATACGGTGGCGGTGGTATCCTAAACTCCTATAATTTGTCAATGACCCACCACAGAATGTTCCGTCCGGTGGTCGTTCACGAGTTCGGACACAGCTTTGCTGGCTTGGCAGACGAATACGCTTACGAAGCCGAACAGATTCCAATGTATCCACACGATATAGAACCGTGGGAACAAAATATTACGACATTGAAAGACTTCCACGGCAAATGGAAAAATCTGATCAAGAAAAAGACACCCATCCCTACCCCACTCAGTAAGGATAAGAGTATTATCGGTGCTTTTGAGGGAGCCGGTTACAGCCTCAAAGGCGTGTATCGCCCGATGCAAGACTGTCGTATGCGCACCAATGATACCCCTGAATTCTGTGCAGCGTGTCGCTTGGCCCTCACCAAGCTCATCGACTTTTATACAAAATGACTCGTAAATAAAAAATTGGTAATTAAGAATGATTAATCTGAATTCTCAATTACCAATTCTCAATCCTCAATTGGTTTGCATATCATAAACCACTTGCATAAGTGTCTTTCCTAACGCATCGGCTTCTTCGGGAGTTGCAGCCTCACTGTAAACACGGATAATCGGCTCTGTATTACTCTTGCGGAGGTGCACCCACTTGTCTGCAAAATCAATCTTAACACCGTCTATATCATTCACCGTCTCATTTTTATAAAGGTCTTTCACCTTTGCAAGAATGGCATCTACATCCGTAAATGGAGTAAGATCAATACGATTCTTGGCAATAAAATAAGTAGGGAACGACTTGCGAAGTTCACTTGCCGTACAGCCTTTATGCGCCAAACTCGACAAGAACAGTGCAATACCCACCAAAGCATCACGGCCGTAATGGCTCTCAGGATAGATCACACCACCGTTTCCTTCACCACCGATAACCGCATGGACAGCCTTCATCTGTGTGGTGACATTCACCTCACCTACGGCCGAAGCCATATATTTACCTCCATACTTCTCGGTTACGTCACGCAAAGCACGCGTCGAACTAAGATTGGAAACCGTATTGCCGGGTGTGTGAGAGAGTACATAATCAGCCACGCTCACCAATGTATATTCCTCTCCAAACATCGTTCCGTTTTCGCAGATAAAAGCCAAACGATCCACATCCGGGTCAACTACGATACCGAGATCATACTTTCCAACGGCCATTTCATCCATAATACCGCCGAGATTCTTCTCTAACGGTTCAGGATTATGTGCAAAGTCACCATTCGGTTCACTATTCAGGAACTTGTATTCTACACCCAGCACTTTCAGTAAATCGGGCAAGATAACACCACCCACACTATTAATGCTGTCTACAACAACCTTGAAATGTGCATTGCGAATAGCCTCAACATCTACTAATTTCAAGGCAAGCACACTATCGATATGGCGCTGATTGAACGAAGCATCATCCGAATAACAGCCTAAATGATCTACATCCGCATAATCAAAGTCTTCTCTTTCAGCAATATCCAACACCTCCGCACCTTCTGAAACAGTCAGGAACTCACCTTCATTATTTAAGAGCTTGAGTGCATTCCAATGTCTCGGGTTATGGCTTGCAGTAATAATGATACCGCCGTCTGCTCCCGACCAGCGTACGGCCAATTCTGTTGTGGGAGTTGTTGCGAGACCGATGTTGATGACATCATAGCCCATTCCCATCAGTGTTCCACACACAACATTCTTCACCATATAGCCAGATATACGTGCATCACGCCCTACAACAATCTTATTTGAGCCGTTCGGACGATTCTTTCGAATAAAAGTAGCATATGCCGACGTAAATTTCACGATGTCAAGCGGGTTTAACGTGTCGCCCGCACGTCCGCCGATCGTACCGCGGATACCTGAAATAGATTTGATTAATGTCATTATATCTTAGTTAATGATACTGTTTACAATCCCCGTTGGAACGTCAGTACATAAAGTGTAGGATACACCCGCCGTGTAGCAACAGTAGTTCCTTTATCGTGAGGAACTATCAACTTTACTTTCGCCAACTCCTCATCGGCCTTTGAAGGACGACCGATGTTGACATAACTGAATGCAGCCAACCAACCTGTCGGTACTGCCGTGCTTCGATAAGCCGTGTGCATTACACTAAAACCGGGAATAAACGATCCTTGAAATGTACCCGAATTATTAATTACAGTCATTTTATCGTCAAAGAAAGCAAACCGAAGCACATTATTAGTAAGCTGCACTGTGTCCGGATTTGCCAGCAGATTATATTCCGAGAAACGGCAAAGCACGGTTGCAGTCTCACCGTCTGCAATTTTCTTTCCGCAGCCCTTGCGAACGATCTGCATATAGACACCCGAACTCTCAAATAAAACGAACTCGTTTTTAGCCGTATCTGTGGTCTCTCCTGCGGCCTTGAAAGTTGCTTCAGAAATCACCTTGATTCCCTTATCGCGAATATATGAACTGATGGCTTTACGCTCTTTCTTCTTCTGCTCAGCATAAGTCTCCGAGTCGCTGCACGCTGCTAAAAGTAAAGCTACGTCCAATATCAGAAATAAAAAGGATAATTTTCTCACGTGAACAATATTTGATTATAGGTGCAAAAATAAGCAATAATATCGAGACACACGCATCTTTTTCAATTTATTAGGATTTTAACAACTTCTCATAATATATAATAGCATCCCGCACAACACGCTCGGCATCAGCCATACTGCATTGCAATTTACCACCGCTAGCATTGAGATGCCCACCACCATTGAAAAATTCTTCAGCCATACGATTGCAAGGAAAGTCATCGACAGAACGCAGGCTGACCCAAATCAGATGATCCTTTCGATCATCTTCGCGCAAGGAGATAGACAATTTCATCCCTTTAATTTTCAAAGGCTCGTTGACCAATCCTTCGGCATCACCTTTAATGAAGTGGAAATGTTTCATTTCCTGCCTCGTGATAGTAAAATATGAGGCCTGAAAACCGTCAATCACATTGAGTTTCTGATACATCATATACCCACGGAAACGAATAGCCCACGGACTATAAGTATTAAAAACATTGCGATAAATCTTGTCTTTGTCAAGACCCTTGATGAGCAATTGCCCGATGATAAAGTAAATCTCGGGGCGAGAAGAATTGTAAGTAAAACCTCCAGTGTCTGTCATCATTCCACAGTAAATGTCCACCGCACACCTGCGCGACATCTGCTCGAATCCGCCTAACTGCCAAATGATACGGAAAACGATTTCACTGGTACTGCACATCTCCGTATGCGACACCGTAAGGACAGTCTCCATAGACGGCGAAAGATGATGGTCGAACATAATCTTAGGTGCGGTAGACTTGTCCAAAACACCTTGCATATCTTCTACCCTACTCGAAGTATTGAAATCCAAACAAAAGATCAGGTCGGCCTTAGCCCAAAGGCGGTCAGCTTCGGCTGCGCATTTGTCATATCGGACAATTTTTTCCGTATTGGAAAGCCATTGCAAAAAATCAGGATAGGCATCCGGAATAATCACTGTCGGGTTCTTGCCCTGTCCTTCAAGATAGTCGGCCCACGCCAACGAAGAACCCAATGCATCTCCATCTGGCGATTTATGGCAACAGATCACAATATGTTCTGACTGACTGATATACTGTTTGAGTAAGGCCAACTCAGCCTCATTGAGAATATTAATATTCATAACCGAGTGCAAAGATAGAGAAATTTTCTTCGTCAACAAAATTCTGAACGTTTTACATCTAAAAATTGCCCTCTAAATCGTCCCGGTGATAGTCATATTATGGCTTTTCGCGTGATTGCGTAAAAGGGCATCACAATTCTTAGATTTTGGGCCACAAGGAGGTAATGGACCGGCAGGGAAAGCTCTCCCACTAGGGCCTTTAAAGAACGATGTTTTTCCATCTCCCTTAGGCCCCATTGATATAATCTCCAAATGTCCTCCTTTTTTGGTTACCCATTTGATTCAGGATCTGAGGTTCAGAATGCAATCCTCCTTTTTGACTTCCAAAACTCCCGACATCACCTCTTATTCCATATTGCATTTGTATATATAACATCAGCAATAGTAAACCCAATATATCTACCTGTATATTAATATCTGAGACAAAGGCATACAATGTTGGGGTATCTCCTGCCAATCCAATCGGATCCTGACTGATATAATTACCTGTATTCGGGTCGTAATAACGGAACCGGTTGTAATACAATCCCGTCCCCGCATCCTCGTACTACCACAATTGCCTGAAAGGTATAAATCGCCCGTTGTGGGCGGCTCTGATTTTTACCTAATCCATTCTCAGCACATATCAGAATTCTACTCCTTAGCATAGCTAATAACTCCTCCCTTGAACTATTATAAGGAGGTTTCCATATTTCCACTTCTTGTTCTATAATTTCATCATATTCTTGGTTTGATAATTGTTTTTCCATAGCTATCTGAAGTATATATCTAATCTGAGCTAAATGATCTAACGTTTTGTTCTCTTTAAATCCCAGTAATAAAGCTAAAGCAGTTTCTTCTTTCCCATAAAAACCAGATGATATCTTATCTATATAACCTATTGTAACATTAAGAAAGCGAAATATTTCTTGATACTCCTGCTGATTTAATACTATTTTTTTCATTATCTACAACGTTTTACAAAGTTTGTTGTTTTAGAATCTAATTCAACATCTCCTTTAATTTTATACTCTTCAACACCCAAATCATTTTTTCTAAATTCAATACGACTGTCATCTATATCAAAATCTACATAATTTCTCGTATGATTGGGAGTTGAAATTTTATATTTCTTAGCGGCATCAGCCATACTCAAAGGTTTTCCTTTAGCCTTTACTGTAAATACTGCATTTTGGTCACCCGCCTTGATTGTCATTGATTCTTTAATTCCTTAAAGTCCTTTATTGCTCGTATAATGGCGTAATATCCAATCCCAGTATATCCACCCACATATTCGTGTCAGACACATATCCATACAGCGTCGGGTTATTCCCAGCAAGCCCAATCGGGTCCTGACTGATATAATTACCTGTATTCGGGTCATAGTACCTGAAGCGATTGTAGTATAATCCCGTCTCAGCATCCTCATACTGTCTGACTTGCCTAAACGGCACGAACTCCCTGTCTCCCCTTAGGTTGCGCAGGTTGCCGTAGATGTCATAGTCGGCTTGCCAGACAACCGTTCCGCATTCGTCGTAAGCCTATACGGGGCGGCCGATGTAGTCACTGACAATGCTATACGTTTTACCGTTCTCTATCTTGGCTGTGGGTACATAACTGTCTGTGTCGTAAACCCAGGTAATGACATTATCCGCAGGCTCAGATCTGTCAAACGTTATCCTCCCGTCTTCGGTAATGATTTCTTGGGGGCTGTCCGTCTCGGCATGTGCCCACTCGTGAAGAATGACATTGCCGTCACTATTTTTTCATTTTCTGCATATAATGATCTCTAATGTCAATATCGTCAGATCTTTCGCAGCAATCTCTTAATTCTTGAGCTAAGTCGTCACGCAAACAAATTGCAACTTTACAGCCTTTATCTCCATTTTCATAAATCAACCGCATCAGGTTATCATCTAAACCCTCAGTTTCTGCCAATTCAGACATAATACTATAAGCTAAATCATTTGGCAATTTCTTCAACAATTCATTAGTAATAAACTCTATATCAGATTGCTTAATATCAAGGCATAAGAATATATTCTCTGATGTAGTCCAAATATTACTTAATCTTTCAAAATCACATAAGATATTTCTCTTATTCACACACAACGTTCTCATAATCATTTACACCTTTCTAAAGCCTTTTTCCAAGTTTTTGTATCTTTCTTGTTTAACTTATCAACCAATGGACCATTATGAGCTTTAAATATATTACCCTCCTTATCTATTACCAAATTTTTATCATAAATATGACCATGTGGAGAACTCGGCCAAGGATCAACATCATTCATATGGACTTGAATCTTATAACCTCCTATTTTTATTGTCCATAGCCCTAAAAGATCAGATTCTGTATTAATATCTCTCACATACCCATACAGCGTCGGGTTATTCCCCGCCAATCCAATCGGATCCTGACTGATATAATTACCAATATTCGGGTCATAATACCTGAACCGGTTGTAATACAATCCCGTCTCAGCATCTTCGTACTGTCCCAATTGCCTGAACGGACAATTACCTCAAAGAACGCGTATTGCGAAATTACAACTTTTCCGACAAAAAGTCATTTTTTTTCTGTGGCACCCCCCAAAAACACCCGCCAATGTTCCGCCAAAGGCGGAGAAAAAAGCAAAAATAACTCGCCTCGATTGAGGCGCGGGTGTATTATTTTAAGAGGATATAATATCAATGTATTCTTTATATTCTAAGGGAATTGGCAAATCAAAAATCAAATCTTTCATTGGGTCAACATTCTTCTTCATCTTATAGCAAAGGTACAGTCTTTCATTAAACTCTGCATAAATTCGCACATTGGTCAATTCGTATTTATTTATTGTTTCCAAATCTGTTTTATCTATTGAGGGAATAATAATTTTCTCGACATACCCTCCAGAAGATATACCTTTTTCAATTAATCTTCCTCCTCCTTGTCCCAATATAAGTATTTTTTTTTCTTCAGGTGTTCCTTCCCAAACTGTAACATATCTGCTTCCAGTTCCTAAAGAATCTATTTTACACCTTGGCGGTTCATAGTTTGCTAATCCTTTAAGGTTCTGCTTAAAAATATTGCTATTTTTTATGAATTGTCTTGTAACAGTGGTACAAAAAAGAATAGGAACTTTTTTTAAATCTATCCCTTTCCAATTATTATCAGTATTGAACATATTAAAAACAAGTAGTTCTGCTTTACCTATCATCTGTGCCAATACATAAATATTGACTTCTCTATTTTCATCTTTGCGTTTTGTTTCTATACTAATCACCTGATTAGTTTTCCACATTATTTTTGTCATTTTATTTCGTATTTTTATTAGTAACATCCTTTTGTTTTCAGATGTTCGTCTGCTGCTGCTAAATATTTTTTCCTGTTTAGATTATTCTCCCCAACTGGATTTTGCTTATTGGCAACTTTAGTTTTATCACCCCCTGCTGCTTTTAAATCGGCTTCATATAATCTTTGTTCAAGACCTCTTGCTGTTTGTTTTCCTTTTACTCCCTCACCAACATAAACATGTTTGGGAGCAACTCCTCCAAAATCATCAAAGTTTCCATTATATCTATATGCTATAATTTCATCAGGAGATAATCCAAGATGTGAAGGGGCGCTTGCATAACCTGTATAAGGAAGTCCATTTTTTACACCCTGATATGTTACATGAGTTCTTCCCGCTCCAGTTTTTACATTGTTTAAACCCAATGGGTCAACCTCCGTATTGCTATCAAAAACATACCCATACATCGTCGGGTTATTCCCAGCAAGCCCAATCGGGTCCTGACTGATATAATTACCAATATTCGGGTCATAATAACGGAATCGGTTGTAATACAATCCCGTCTCAGCATCCTCATACTGTCCGACTTGCCTAAACGGAATGAACTCCCTGTCTCCCCTTAGGTTGCGCAGGTTGCCGTAGATGTCATAGTCGGCTTGCCAGACAACCGTTCCGCATTCGTCGTAAGCCTATACGGGGCGGCCGATGTAGTCACTGACAATGCTATACGTTTTACCGTTCTCTATCTTGGCTGTGGGTACATAACTGTCTGTGTCGTAAACCCAGGTAATGACATTATCCG
Organism: Hoylesella pleuritidis; assembly: GCF_963541955.1. Lineage (NCBI taxonomy): Bacteria > Pseudomonadati > Bacteroidota > Bacteroidia > Bacteroidales > Prevotellaceae > Hoylesella > Hoylesella pleuritidis. The sequence continues at coordinate 28,909 of NZ_CAUTUT010000001.1, forward strand.
CAGGCTCAGATCTGTCAAACGTTATCCTCCCGTCTTCGGTAATGATTTCTTGGGGGCTGTCCGTCTCGGCATATGCCCACTCGTGCAGGACGACATTGCCGTCCCAAAGATAACGGTGTATTCTTCCGTCGAACCTCTTTTCCTTTCTCCGGCCTAAAGCATCATACTTGAAAGTAACGGTCTTGCCGTCGGGACGCGTCACGCTCCTGAGCATACCGTTGGCCTGCCAGACATAGGCGTAGTCGCCTTTGTGCCACAAAACAGCCTCAGAACCACAAGACGGATCAATTCTGCGTTTGGTCTTTAAGACGAGATTGCCCTGGGCGTCGTAGTGGTAGTGCCAAGTACCGTCTTGGCGAAGTTGGCCGCCACGGCCGTAGGTCCTGTCCGTACACTCTGAGCTGGCATAGACGTTACCCATTGCGTCTGTCGTGCGGTATTGCCGGAAGCCGGCACCGTACTCTGCCTCAGACAGGCGCCCGAAGGCGTCATAGTCATAACGAACACGGGCGCCCGTTATTGTATTGAGTGTTTCTAAAAGACGAAAATCATCTCCCCAGCCGTAGGAACGATCGTATAAACGATGCTCACCGCGCATCACTCGTTGTCGACAAGGGCAACCGACAGTATCATAGAAATATGCGCTTTCTACACCGCCTGTCATTCTCCGATGGGTCTCGCGGCCAAGGCGGTCGCGTTCTATACGGACTTCCCAGGGACGATGAGAACCTGAGGAGCGGGCTGTTATGCTATCGGAAAGCCCCGTCAAATCATAGCCGTAGCCAAGGTCAGCGCCCAGTCCGCTAATCGTACGGGCGAGTCGAGAGCGGGCGTCGTAAACGTGCTCAACGCTCTGGCCGTCCTGCGTTTCCTTCACAACCTGTCCTATGGCATTGTGCACGAACTCCGTCACGCTGTCAGCATTATAAGCCTTGGTAAGAAGCCCACCCTTGTCGTACTCCCACGCCTCCCAGCTTCCGTCGGCGTAGCGGTTGTAGGTCAGACGGCCTGCCTGGTCGTGCTGGTGGTGTACGATCGTGCCGTCGGGAAGGTGTGTCTTAATGACAGTACCGTCGAGGTCTCGATCATAGCGACGTTCCGAACCGTCGAAACCCTTTTCAAGAATCACCGAACCATTGAGGTCGCGCCCGAAGAGGTACCGTTCGCCGAGCTCGTTCTCAACGCTACGCAGCCGGTCGTATGCATCGTAAGTGTAGTGCACAGAGCTGACCTTACGAAGGCTGCGCGTACGGCGAGTCTGACTAAGAAGGCTGCCAAGAGCTGTGTATTCCAGATTCCAGCACTCGTTGCCGCTTGTCAATTCAACAGGAAGGTCGTAAGCGTCGTAGGTGATATGCAGCACCCGCTGTCCGGGGGCGGCATAGCGGGTGACGCGACCAAGGCGGTCACGACGCCACTGGGTATGAGTCCCATCGCCGTGGCTGTGTGTCAGAGGGCGACCATAAGCGTCGTAAGTACGGGTTTGCTGAACACCGAAGCTATCCTTGATAACTGACAACAAACCAAGGGCGTTGTATTGAAGTTCTACCCGAAGGCCATCGCCGTATTCGATAGCCGAGGGGCGTCCATTATCTGCTTCGTAGGTATACCGAACAACAGTGCCGTCGGACTCCTTGCGAAAGACAAGGCGACCGAACTCGGCATCATATCCCCACTCTTCGCGGTTGCCCAAGGGAGAGGTACGCGCCATCAGACGGTTATGGGCATCATATTCGGAGGTATATTCGGAGCCGTCGGAGGCCGTAAACTTTACTAAGTTGCCGCGGGTATCGTACTCATATTTCGAGACTTTTCCCTCGGCCGTGCCAACAAGCGTGCGCTCCTGCCAGGCATTGTAGCCGTACCAAGTCTCACCGCCTAAGGCATCCACCTTCTTGTAGACAAGGTCGTGCTCATCGTAGTAGTAGCGTTCGCGACCGCCAGTACCGGGATAGATCACCTCGTTACAGCCTTCGAGGTAGGTGATGCGTCCTTCCTGAACACCACCATCACCAGAGGTGTGAACAACCCGGCCTGCGTCGTCGTACGACCAAGTGTAGCTCATACCGTTGCGATTCTGACGGCGAACAACCCGGTTATGCTCATCATAGGTAAAGGAGATGCTCTTGCCGAAGCGGTCGGAAACTGACCGAAGGTTCCGGCTCTCGTCGTATTCGTACACAACAAGAAGATCGGAGATATCCTCATACTTATACGTAGCCGAGAGGATAAGACCGCGCTCAGTGTCCTGACCGAAGACGAGCAACCGACCAACGTGGTCAGAAAGCGTAGAGAGAAGGTGGGTATCGCGGTCGTAGTCAAGAACGATGAAACCGCCGGAAGCATAAGCGATACGAACAGCACGGTACACAAGGCCATACTCTCTGTCGGGGAAAGCGCGGTAGGTGTAAGTTGCAGAGACAGTCCTGACAATCCAGGTACGGGCGTCAGGCCGGTGCTGCCAAAGGTGAAGAGGTCGGTAGTATTCCTCAGGAGAACCCACCTCAACGATGGGAATGGGGAAAACCTGATTTTCCAAGGGATTGTTATAGGCAGCAACGCCGTCTACGAACTGCGGGATGATGAAGAGATCATAGTTGCAGAGAACGCCGTTGCCAAGAATACCGCAATAGGAGATGTCGCTCTGCCAAGCGCTGGCCCAACGGATGGTGTGGTCGCCCAGAAGTTCGAAGTCGTCCCAGCAGAAGTTCATTGCTCCGGTGACGAAGTTAACCGGTTCGAGACCGAAGAAGCAAAGGGCCCGGGAGACGGGATTGCGACTGCCGAACTTGCCTTGCAACAGGTGGTTGAATCTCGTCAGACCCTTTCTGGCCAGGATGGTCAGACCCTTCATCAGGAAAACGGCGGCGGCACGCATCAGGATGTCTGATAAGCTGTACTGGTGCGGAACGAACCTACCGCCAACCAAAACAGGAGGCTTGAAGTTTAGCTGTACGTACAGCGTCAGAATGTGCTGATAAAGGGAAAGCCAAGCAGGAGGGAAATACTGGTGACCGAAAGGGGAACCCCAGCAAGTAAGAACCTGTCCGGCAGATGAACCGCTGCACTCGCTGCCGTTGAGAATAACGCTATTGGAACCGATGTAAATCTCACCGTCGTGAGGACCTTCCAAATCGCCGAAGAAAATCTTGTAAAAAGGAAGACCGCCAGTGATGTGTTTGATCGGGATTACCTTGCCAACCATACAAGCCGCAGCCAAAGGACCGGCATTCTTGGGCTTAATCGTACAACCGAAACCGAAAACAGAAGTCGTCGTCGTGGCCTTGATGCGACCGTGCACATAGACAGAAGCACCCATAGGAAGCTTGGCGGGCAATTTCAATAATTGCTGTAAAATTCCAGGAACGCAGATCTCAAAATGAACATATTCCATCGGATCGAAAATAAAACCGATGAAAGGATGAGGAAGAGGCAATGGAAAAGGAGGAAAAGGCAACTTTGTCCAATGTATATCAACACCAAGGACCAAATCAAAGTGCTTACCGACGTGTTCAACAGCGGTACTATGAATATCAGGAACTATAGAAACGACTTTCATAAAAGGGAAGAATAAGGGTTCTGTCTATCGAAATCGGGGATATTAACGCTTTGCTCCCAAGCATTCCCGAGCCGCAGTTCCATTTTCTCACGGAGCAAAGTAGCTTTTTCCGTATTGCCATACTTTTTCAGTAGCAACACAGCCACATAGCTTATAGAACTTTGGCGAAACTCGGTATTATCGAGCCGATCGCCGATAAGGATACATTTTTCATAATAGGAAAGGGCGTCCTTGTCATTCAGGAGATTATCTTTCAATTGGCCGATGATACGATAGCATTCTATCTCTATCATCGGATTTTGAATCTTTTCTCCGATTTCGGCCGCTTGCTCGAATGCTTTGACTGCTTGTTCCTTTTTTCTGATCGAAAGCAGAAAACCGCCGTAATTCATATGCATTTGCGCACCGAATAAGGAGTTTTTACCTGCAAGCTCCTGCAAACATTGGAATCGGTCGTCAGCTTCAGCAGTCTTTCCCTGAATGAGCAGGATATAGGCTTTGAGCAGATGAGCGGTACACTCGGCTTCTACGTGCCCATGTCTTTTCGCAATCCTGATGGCATTGTCCAAAGCAACATCGGCAGCGTCGAATTCTCTTTTACTGAAATGAAGGTTGGCCAAAAGCATTTGCTGTTGCAGCCGACTTTCGTCATCGTTGGGGTCTTGAGCCGTTTGAGCAGCGACATTGTTCATCAATGAGGCAATATCCGTTTCTTCAAGCTCAAACTCATTTCTGTCGTCGGGAAGATGATGGAACAGTCTGCTCCCAGACTGTTCTGACAGAATCAATTTAATGTCGTCTATCAGTAAACTGACGCACCATTCCTGCAACCAAATTTCAAAGAGAGATATGTCGCTAATAGTATGCGGAGAAAGGAGAATAAAGATCTTATGTCCCTGCAACGGGGGAAAAATTTCATAGAGTCTTGTCAATGATTTTGCCGTAAACCGAGCATCAGTCTTAAAGGTTGTGTTTCCGTCGTCGGTATCCGGTAGCCACGCCGAACACCCAACAGAGGAGGTATGCTCTTCTCTCCATAAACCGTAAGCCAATTGCAAATCTTCAATTAATATATGTCCGTATTGCAAAGCATCCTCAAACGGGCGATAGTGGACAAGAAACAAATCTTTTGTCTCGACTTCCTCCGCCCCGTGACTTCTGAAATAGCCATCAAACAGTTTCAATGTATGCTTCTCGCCTAAACAGACGAACAAGCGGACATCTGCATTTTCTTTTACCTGCCGATACCATTGCTTGTCGATTTTGAGTAACTCTAACTCTACGGAATTCATCATTCGTCAATTTAAAGATACTTTGCTACCGCCGACCGTCACATCGCCCTTTGCCGCAAGAGTTGTTGTTCCGTCACTGGATCCTACATTGAGGGAAGAGGAACCGTTGATGACCATTTTCTGAGAAGTCGCTTGCAATTCCTCTTTAGTCATTCCTATTCCGGAACTTGCATCTCCGTCTGACCCTACACCTATATCTACACTATCGGTTGCACCGACTTCTATTTGTTTTCCGTTGATGAGGATGGTACCGTCTTTCCTGAGTTCGAGCGATGCTTCCCCGCATACGAGTTTAATTGTTTCCGCAGAATCTATCGTTGCGTTTCCGGACCCGTCCATATCCAGTTTTGAATTACCAGGATCAGAGAGATGAACACTTCCCAAAGCATCATCCAACATCAGTGTACTCCCGCTTCTGGTCGTAATGCTTTTACACTTGTTTCCTTGTCCTCCGCCACCACCCGTGGTCCCATTAAACAGGCTTCCCATCACATACGGCCTGTTGGGATCGTTGTAGCGGAAACCTACCAAAACCTGGTCGCCCACTTCGGGAATGAAAACAAAACCGCGGTTGCTCTTTACGTCATCGCTACTACCGCCGTCGGGCGTCATCACCCGTATCCAGTCCGTATGCATTCCCTCCGTCTGCCAGTTCATCTGTACTTGTACCCGCCCCTTACCACGAGGATCAGTATTGTTGACGATCCGTGCCATTTGAGTTTCTGCCATCGGCATAGCTATATCAGGAGCAGGGAGCGTGTGCGTGACCGCGGGAATGGCTTTGAATTTGTTGACGTAGTAGCTGGCCTCACCAACAGTATGGGAAATCTCAATGATGATGAACTCGCCCAGAGATTCGCTCGTGATACTGCGTCGTCGTTCAAGAAAAGAACTCGTCAACTTCACGGCGCATCCGACTGTGAGTTCCGTATTCTCGCTCGTACCGATGACATAGTGAGATTCGGCTGTCTCTGCCTCCTGTTTCTTCCTAACATACATCTCCATCTCCTGCATATAGCGAACACGAGACTGCGCATACTGATAAGCAGGTTTCTTAAACATCTCCATCGAAGCCTGAAAGGCTTTGTACCCTAACATATCCTGTCCAGCAGGCTTGTTCGGTGTATCCTCTGCGATACGTTGGTCATTCATAGAAAGATAGGAGAACACCTTAGCCGGACGGGCCAAGGTCTGCACCCCGATATCAAGAGAAGAAAGACTCGTACCGAACTCAAGACTCACGGGGGCGGGGCGTTTCGGACGCCCGAAGACAAGCTCCGTACCATTATAGTAGAGCCATTCATTATACTGGCAAGCAAGTCGACGGATAAACATAAAGTCCGACTCGTTGTACTGGCAGATATAGCCGAGAGATGCTGTATGTTCGGGATTGACCTGAGCACGCACACCGGCATTAGAGCACAGCTCGTTCACGATGTCGCCCAAGCTACGGTCATTCCACGAATGACAGTTCCGACCGGTTTCCAACAGATAAGTTGTAGAATAACCCGACACGAGAATATATCCGTAATCGCTGTTTTTACGGTGCAGGCTTACATTGGTGACAACTCCGAGGAAAGGCTTTTTCATATGGACTGATATCTTCTTGCCAAGCCATTCTGCACTGTCTTTAAGGTTATGCACGTACCGGTTGCCTCCAGTCTCGAGATCGATTAGCAGCTCGAAACGATGATGCTCATTGATGGGCTGATGAAGTTTGAGCGATTTGAAAGAAAAAAGTCGCTGGCCATCTATGCTGACAGAGATTTTTTTATCCACTAATTCCCCCATATATTTTAGCTTTCTTTATTCAATAATCATACAAAAACAAAATTGACAAACTTTGTAAGGAAAGAGAAAGAAAACACAAAGCCTTGTCAGTTTTAATTCCAAAAATAGACAAAAAAAAGATATCGCCAAAAAAATAATAGGAAAAATATAACAAAAAAAGAGTTTTTAACAAGTGGCCGATCGGCCGACGACATACCCCCCATTTCTTAATAGATGTATGGGTAAGTCTGATAGAGGAATTCCTCCAATGCAATGGAAATAATAGCCTTGTGTTGAACTCCCGCTCAAAGTAGCTGTTGATCTCGCGCATACTCGTATCGAAAAGTTCTTTTTACTTAATGGTAGTCAAAGAAATAACTATTGATTGCATCAAAAATACGTAAAAAGGCGCACCGCAGATGCGCCTTTTTACTAAATGCTTTACTTAGAACAATTTCTCGGGATAGACTCCCTCATCAACCAGTTGCCTGATACGCGCCACCGTTCCCTCACGATCGGCGGCATAGGTTACACCGAACCACTTACTGGTAGTATCGAGTACTTTAACCGTTGAAGTCTTTTCGTTCACCAATTTGTTAACCATCAGAGGGATAAAGAACTCAGCTTTCAGATTTTCCATATTCTTCGGATCGGACAGAAATTCTTTGAAATAGGCATCACTATGTGCGAAATAGTCGGGTGTAAAGCCCCACATATTCATCGATACAGGTGTATTGTCATCAATACCAACCCACTCGCCCCGTTCGTCTTTATATGAAACAATACCATTGACACGCATTATCTCCGTACGCTCTACCACCGTCGAGAGATTACCTGCGGCATCCGTAGAGCACACGCCACGCGCCACCGTGCCATTCTCACTCAATGTATTGCCTACACGGAAACCCACCATCGCATATCGATCGGTACTTCCTTCGGGCAGTTCTGCTAAAAATCGGCCGATGACCATAAATGCATCGCGATTATAAAAATCATCGCAGTTGATTACACAAAACGGTTCACGGATGAGATTTTCGGCCATCATCACGGCGTGATTGGTGCCCCACGGCTTCTGACGCCCCTCGGGAACGGAAAAGCCCGCAGGAAGACTGTCAAGCGACTGGAAACAAATCTCGGCAGGAATGTGCCCCTCATACTTAGACAAGACTTTCTTTCGGAAATCCTCTTCAAAATCTTTTCGGATCACGAAAACGATCTTTCCGAATCCGGCTTTAATCGCGTCATAAATCGAATAATCCATAATGGTCTCTCCGTTGGGTCCCAATCCGTCCAACTGTTTCAGTCCACCATATCGGCTTCCCATCCCCGCAGCAAGAAGTAATAATGTAGGTTTCATATCCACTCTGTTTTTTATGATTAAAAATTCATATTGCAAAAGTAATAGTTTTAACCGAGAAAACGGTCTTTCTACCTCATCTTTTTACTTGTAAAAAACAGACACCTTGTTTCTTTCCGGAAAGAAGTATTAACTTTGTACATCATATTTAGAACAAGTAATACGACAAGTATTTCTGAAAACAGACACGAAAACAGCGATAACATCTCTCTATATTAACTAATAACAAGTCCCATAGTAGTGGGGCAGCCCTATACGACTTGTCGAGCAGTATTATACGACTTCTCATTTAACAAAAATATGCCTTAAAAAATGACAGAAGAAAACTCTCTATGCCAAATTCCGACATATCCAAAGGTTATTGGGAATCTTTTACTATCAATTTTTGACCATTTATTAGGACACAGAACGAAGCGTATAAAATGAGGTGAGGATAAAAACGGTGTATCATTGTATGTTTCAAAGAGTTACGTGAATTAATTGGATTATGCACCCGTAAATAAAACATTTACATTTGTTTAATTTCGGTTTACATCTGGGGCGTGCGGAGGCATAAAGCATTAGTGGCAGATTTACATAAGATTACAGAGGGTTTACATAAAACTATCACGGGTACAATCGAGGACAGACTATCTGTTTTTATTGTGCTTCTCAAAAATATTGAGTGCTATTTTATATTATGATGATTTAGTATATTTGCACTAGATAACATAGAAAAGGTTATACACGTACATCTGCTGCATAGAATAGAAGGTACGAAGCAAAAGGACTGGTATTTTAGCAGCATATCGGCAGTTCATATTCCGTTTCTCGTGCCCTTTCAGCAAGACCAAATCGGTATCTATTTTTTTTTGATGAAGTTTGCTGATTTATAGATTTATCACTATCTTTGTAAATGTATTTTAGTTAAGAAAGAGCATAGTTATGGGAGTATGTGATCGGGAACGCGCATTTGAAAAATTATTCAAAGAAAATTATTCCCCACTATATTATAATGCCCTTTATATAGTGCATGATTCAGAAGTGGCCCGAGATGTGGTAAACGATGTCTTTACTCGTGCGTGGGAAGATTTCTCCTACTCACATAATCGATATGGCGCTTCTTATCTGCGGCAGTGTGTCTATAATCGCTGCCTGGACTATTTGAAACATTCCAAGGTAGAGTCGGCCTATGTAAAGTTCTTCCTCGACATGAGCCGGCACAGCATAGAATGGGATTCGGATAAGCAGGAGGAATACCTGGAATTGATAGACCGGGTGATGGAAAGAATGCCTGCACGTACACGTTTTGTAATGGATCAATGTTTTTATGAGGGACATACTTATAAGGAAGTTGCTTCTATCCTGGGAATTTCAGTCAGCGGCGTGAAGCAGCATGTGATGAAAGCTCTCAGGCTTTTACGGGAATCATTTTCTTTAGAATATGCTGAACGGAGAATAACCAAAAGACGCTTATAATCGTTATTATATTATATATGGATATAGAAATTGACTATTTACATCAGAATAAAGAGGCTGCCGAAAAGGATGAAGCAGTGAACAAGATAGGAAGATGGGACAAGTTGACTGACAAAGAAATCGACATGTTGCTGTCTGACGACGACTCAAAAGAGGTTTGTCAATTGCTATGGGATTATCATTGTGCAAGGTTTAGGAAAAACAGTCCCACTCCTGATGTTGCAAAAGTATGGAAGATTTTTTACGATACGAATCTTGCCCCTCGCCGTTTGAGGAGCCTGTATCGTAGAAGACTACTGTTTGTTGCAGCCACAGCTGCTGCTGTTGTCGCATTGGTATGGGGAGCCTATTCCTATTTTCAGGCTCGTCCAGCTGACAATCATCTGATGGCTTTCGTAGCAGAAGACCGGCCACAGAAAGTATTATTGGGTAAGGCCGAGGAACAGATGAAAGAAATAGAACTTGCCTATCACGATGAAGGAACAGTAATCAACAGCGAGCATGCCGATTTTTCGCATGCTTCGGCCAATGCAGCAGGATTGCGTATGCTGTCTACACCTCGCGGAAAAGCTTACAAGCTGATTCTTTCCGACGGCACGAGAGTTATGCTCAATGCCGAGAGCCAATTGATTTTTCCGGTTCATTTTTCAGGTGACATCAGACAGGTGAAATTGAAAGGCGAAGCCTATTTCAAGGTCAAAAAAAATGCCAAGCACCCTTTCATCGTAGAGACCGACAGGCTCCTGACCCGTGTTTTGGGAACGGAGTTCAACCTGAAAGCATATCCTGGGGCGGAGAATCATGTGACTCTGGTATCCGGTTCTGTAGCAATACGTAATAAGGCCAATAGCAGGGAAGTCGTTCTAAAGCCAGGTGAGGACGCCTTTTTGAGCGAGAACGAGAGATTCAATGTGACCTGTATTGATACGGAGTATTACGTCCAGTGGAAAGACGGCTATTTCTACTTCGACAATCTGCCATTGGTAGACATCTTGAAAGAAATCGGCAGATGGTATAATGTGAGCATAGAGATATGCGATAATTCGTTGATGAGTTATCGCCTGCACTTTATTGCCGATCGTAACGCCGGCATATCTCATGTCGTGAAAAACCTGAACGCTTTCAGCTATCTTAAAGCAGAACTGAAAGGTAACAAAATCATTCTTTCCTCAAAAAGAGAAGAAAATTAATGCCCGAAATATAGTTAGGATCGTTATATTTAATAAGTGATACCTTAAAAATATATCATTTATGGAATATAAAATAAAAAAGTGGCAGATATGTAGTAGGTTTGCGTGCAAAATTGTAGTGATATTGTTTGCTCTTTTGGGGAGTATCAGAGTAGTCGAGGCCCAATCGCTGACTGACAGAGTTACGGTAGAGTGCCATAACGAGCCTTTAGCCAGTGCTCTTAAAAAAGTAGAAAAGGCATCCAGATTCAAGGTATTGTTCACTTACGACGAAGTACAAGGATATACGGTCAGCATCCAAATCAAGAACAAGACCATAGAGAAAGCCCTCTCCCTTTTACTGCAAAACAAGCCTTTTAAGTATTCTGTAAATGGTAAATTCATCCATATCACGCAGACACATACCCAAGCAAGTTGTATCTCCGATAATCAATCCCAGGATGTTTTTTCAGGAAATCAGCTTTCGGGGAGAAATAAGATCGTGATCCAGGGAAAAGTCTTGTCCAAGACAATGAAAGATCCCTTGCCGGGTGTCACTGTCTTTATCAAAGGAACCTCTGAGGGTACACAAACTAATCTGGAAGGGATTTTCAGGATAGAAACCTCCACAAAGCATCCTATTCTTCAATTTACTTATGCCGGAATGAAGCCTTTGACTATGACATGGCGTGGAGAAGAGATGCTTCGCGTGATGATGGAAGATGATGTTTCGCTCATTGATGAGGTCGTAGTTACTGGGTATCAGCGTATTCGAAAAAGCGAAATGGTAGGTTCTGCAAATACAGTACAGATAGAAGATCTTTTCTATGACGGCCACAGGAGCATAGAACAAATGTTGCAGGGAAAACTATCAGGAACAAGTGTCCTGAATACCAGTGGATTGGTAGGCTCCACACAGCGGGTGCGGGTGCGTGGAACTTCTACCCTACTTGGCAATCAAGAACCAGTATGGGTAGTCGACGGTATCATTCAGGAAGATCCTCTCCCGTTCAAGACGAGAGACCTCGATGCTTTAGGCAATATCACGCAAGATAATTTCGATATGATCAAGAATTTTGTTGGCAATTCTATTTCTTGGTTAAGTCCGAATGATATTAAGACGATTTCTGTATTAAAAGATGCTTCGGCAACTGTGATGTATGGCGTAAAGGCTGCTAACGGTGTCATTGTCATTACGACCAAACAAGGTAAGAGCGGACGTGTTTCCATTAATTACAGTGGCGGATTCTCCATATCACCCCGCATACATTACAGTCAAATGAACTTGATGAACTCCTCGGAACGTATCGATGTGTCGAGCGAAATTTATCGGAGGGGACTTATCAGTGAAGCCAACCGCCCGCTCGAACGAATCGGGTATGAAGGACTTTTGGGACAGTATTTGCGTAAGGAGATCAATTATCAGCAATTTGCAGATGGGGTCAGGAAAGCACGTTCCAACAATACAGACTGGTTTAAGGAATTATTTCGCAATTCAATCAGCTATAATCATAGTGTGAGTATCAGTGGAGGTTCGGACAACATAAATTATTATGCTTCGCTCAATGGCTCGTTCACCAATGGTATATCCAAAGGCAACGATTCCAAAAACTATAGCGCTTCGGTAAGCATCGATACCAAATTCAGCAATAAAGTGAGCTTAAGTGTGCGCCTAAATGCGGCATCTCATGAGACCCACGGATTTTTTCGCGTAAACCCTTACTATTATGCCAGAACGATAAATCGGGCCATTCCTGCATACAACGATGACGGATCATTGTTTTATTATACTAAGACACAGGATACTAATCGCAGGAAATATAATATAATCAACGAACTTAATTGCACCGGAAATATCAATACGACAAACACGATGGCTCTTTCTGCCAACTTGAGATGGATGATCTTTGAAGGCTTGAGATTCGAAGGTCTGCTAGGTTATAACACATCCAATGTGGTTGGAGAGTCGTATGCCGATGAGCAGAGTTTTTTTATTACCAATCTGCGGGGCTATGAATTTGGTCTTTATGGGCCAGGAGATCTGGAATACAAGAAATCTCGCTTGCCACATGGAGGTGAATTGAACACGACAGAAAGCCGCAATAAGAATTACACTTTGCGTGCAACCTTGTCATACAATAAGATATTAAATAATGTCCATCGACTGAGTTTTATGGCTGGAGGTGAGATGCGCAGCAATAAGTATGATGGATACAATACTACCGTTTACGGTTATTTTCGCCAGCGCGGAAAATCGATTATGCTACCTCCGCGCCAAGTTGTAGACCCATTGAACAGCTCACATTTGATAGCCAATGATCTGTATGACAACTTTTCCAACTCTATTATCGATCGTAAAATCAATAATGTAGGCATATTTGCTACCAGCATGTATAGTTATGACGAACGTTATATCCTCTCTGCCAGTATCCGTTCGGATGCATCCAATCGTTTCGGACAAGACGAACGAAACAGATTCCTGCCTGTATGGTCTGTTGGCGCCCGTTGGAATATCATCAACGAGCCTTGGATGAAAAATGTATCTTGGATTAGCGACTTTAATGTGCGTGCCTCTTATGGGTGGCAGGGAAATGTAGTTGAAAACTATGGACCTGACTTGATTGCTGAATTGGGGCGTGGACGTGATTTTATTGATACACGAACAGGGCGCTATATCTTGAAAATAAAGTCATTGCCTTATGATAATCTTCGCTGGGAAAAGACGAAGAGCATCAATCTCGGTATAGACTTCGGTGTCTTGAAAAACCGTATCGCTTTCAGTGCAGAGTATTACTTGAAACATACATCAGATATGATCGTATCTAAAGCTGTGCCCTATGAATACGGTGTCTTATTCATGCCTATCAACGGGGGCAGCATGACGAACCGAGGATTTGAGTTCACGGCAAGCATTACTCCTATCAGAACCAAAGATTGGGTGTGGAGTTTTTCGATGAACACTGCAAAGAATTTCAATGAGATACAATCCACCATAGCTGAGAATCAGAACTGGAGAGCAGCTGCGGGAGGATCCGTTCATAAGAAAGGTTATCCAGTAGGATCCTTCTGGGCATGGAATTTTGCGGGACTTGACCCTCAAGGCGGTTACCCTTTATTCAATATTCCTACAAAGGAGGAGGGAGCCAATCCGCTGGATGCCACAACATATATGACATATGCCGGAACGACGGAGCCTGATTTTTCCGGCGGTATGTCGACTGTGCTGCGTTGGAAGACATTGACCTTATCAGCATCGTTTAGCATAGCTCTTGGAGGCAAGCGTTTTCTTACCGACCTATTCGATGAAGATTACCTGAACAATAGTACGCCGTCGGCCTATTCCAATTTGTCTAAAGACATGGTGAAGCGGTGGCAGAAACCTGGCGACGAATTGCATACCCAGATCCCTACCATCCCCCATCGTAACATACCATTGGTAGACTTGCCGAACGGATCAACAGAGTATCGTCATCGAATGTACAATTATTCTACGGCACGGGTAGTAAATGCTTCTTTCTTACGATGCAACAATATCTCTTTGTCTTATACAGTACCTACAAAGATTGTGAACAAGATGGCATTGAAAAACCTTTCGATAAGTGGTTCTGTCAGCAATCCATTTATCGTCGTGAGCAAAGATTATAATGGAGTAGACCCAGAAGTAGCTACCGGTTCTCAACCGATTACTCCGAGTTATAGTCTTACTTTGAATTTTAGTTTGTAATTTAAATTGTGGCTTCAATGAAAAATATTATATTCTTAGGCGCAGTATTGATAACCTTGTCATTTATAAGTTGCGACGATTTCCTTACGGAAAGCAGTCAGGACGAAGTAAGACCGAATACTACAACGGATTTGGAAGAACTTCTACTGGGTGAAGGATATGCTTCTCGTACACCTATTTTCCCCTATCTTGAGCTGTTGACGGATAATGTGGAGAGCAACTACTCCAATGCAACTGGGCAAGAGACAATGCTCCTTAACGGCGCTCCTGTGTTTACTTGGGCTGAAGATATGTATGAACAGCTGCAAAAGAATAACGTGCCATGGTATAATTCATGGCAAAATCTCTATCATTGGATCAATGGCTGTAACGTGGTCATCGATCAGTTACCTTTGGTTACAGGTTCCAAACAGGCCAAAGAAAGACTAAAAGCCGAAGCTTTAGGCCTACGTTCTTTTTATTATTTTATGCTTGTTAATGCCTATGCAGTTCCCTATAACACAGAAGATTCTGGTGCTAACACGGCTCCTGGAGTACCTCTCATCTTGAAATCTACGGTAAAAGATGAGTTCCCGAAACGCAATAGTGTGGCCGAGGTATATGAACAAATCGTAAAGGATCTTCTAGAAGCACGAAATCTTTTTGCCAAGAACGGTGTGGTAAATCATAGTGTATATACTGTGTCACCATTGTTTATCGATATGTTGTTGGCACGTGTATATCTCTACGAGGGAAAGTGGGATGAAGTTATCAAGTATAGCTCTTCCGTCATAGAACAGAAGCCTGCTCTCTTGAAACTCCGCCAGTTTTACACGTATGATGAATGGCAGGGTGTGGTAATGTACGATATAGCAAAAGGCGGAATATATAATAGTAGCAGCCCGGAATTAATTTGGGGTTACTCGATTAACGGTGAATACTCAGCATATTTTATGGGGGTAAACTTGTATATCGACCCAGGAAAGCTGCCGGCCTTTACTGTAAGCAAGGAATTGGAAACTATGTATACCTCTAACGATATTCGCCGTGAAGCCTATTATAACGCTTATCTTGTTATGAATGGATTCATACCGGAGAAACATTTGCTGGTAGGTCGTAAGAGCGAAAATGTTGTTCAGAATCCTACAAAGGGTATGCGTGTCTCGGAAGCATATCTAAACAGAGCAGAGGCTTACGCTCGTAAATATCTGCTCACTAAAGATGAACAAATGCGTATGGCGGCGTTGAGCGACCTCAACACACTGCGTGAAGCACGATTTACCGAACCGTATGTGAAGCTGGAAATAACGAATGGCGATGAATTGTTGAAATCCTGCTTGGATGAGCGAAGACGCGAACTCAGTTTTGAAGATCATCGTTGGTTCGACTTGCGACGGCTGGGAATGCCTGCTATCCAACACACTTTCTCTATCACAAATGGGCAAATACAGACTTACCGTTTGGAAAAGGGAAGCAGCAAATATGTACTGCCCATTGCCCGAGAAGTAAAAGACCGTAATCCGGAATTGGAAAAATAAAGATTAAATATCGTATGAAACAAATGATTTTATGTGTGGGGTTGCTATTGACTTTGACAGCCTGTGGAAATGAAGACCCCATTAAGCCTGATAACAATTCAGAAAAGATTGTAGGCCCGCATACATTACCCCAAGGCACACACCCATATGATAAAATTATTCAGGAAGTGTATAGCAAAACGAGTACATTCCTACTCTATAAGTTTACCGATACCGACTTTGCATGGGGAGTCACACAAAACTTTTTGTGGAGCAAGGATAGAATGAAAGACGAAGGCTATCTTTACGAATTGCCGGACGAGAGATATGTAGGGAAGCAGGTGGAATTGTTGGAAACACAGTTTTTAAATTTATTCCCGACAGAATTCTTGAAAAAACATCTGCCCTTGCGTATTCTACTTTGCGGAAAGCTCTATTATCTTGAAAGCGGTTATACAGAAATGCCTGCAGAAACAGATTATAAGCGCATCAATGCCTTTGAAGGATACGAATACTTTGCAGTAAATTGGGGAAATGGCGAACTGTCACAGATAACCAAAGAACAGAAAGACCAATTCAGAAAAGATATGTGTCTTCTCTTTCTCCGCCGCATCTACCCCTACATAAATAAAGGCACCACCCGTGAAGTTATTCCTGAAACCTTTATTTCAGTGTCTGCTTATGGTCCAAAAGCAGATGGTTCTTTGAAAGAAGGATTCTTGGATGCAAGCCATAAAAGTAGTGAGCGTGAAGACTGGTTCGACTATTTGCAGGCAATCGTATCTACTCCGTTGACAAAACTTGAGGCCTCGGATGGTATTCTGACCCATGAGTTGGTTAGGCGGAAGTATGATATCGTAATCCGATATTTCAAAGAACAATTCAATGTAGACCTACAAAATATTGGCAATATGAGTGAATGAACCAAAACAGAAAACAAAAGAAGAATAAATAAATATAAAAGGGAATCCGATCGGATTTTCAAGATAAAACTATGAAATATATGAAAGTAAAGAACACAATTACGTCGGCCGTATTTTTGTTGCTTGCATCTTCTATGCTACAGGCTACGACTGCACAGGAATACAAACAGCGTGACCTCGACTGGTATAACCTGTCTCCTGCTACGGATACAATCTATGGGGTTAGTGCGAACGAAGCCTACAAGTTACTAAAAGGACGCAAAGCTAAACGTACCATCGTAGCCCTTATCGGCTCTGGGCTGGATGTGAAACACGCTGATTTGAGGGGAAATATGTGGGAAAATCAAAGAGAGAAAGCCAACGGTCGTGATGATGATGGCAACGGGCTGATAGATGATATCAATGGTTGGAACTTTTTAGGAAACAAGAAAAAGGAAAGTACCGTCCATTCGATGAACTTTACTTTAAATCAAGGTGACCGAGAATATTTCAGATTGAAGGAGAAATATGCCGATTATGTATCCGACGGTAAGCGGTTTTATAAGTTCTTTGGTGACGAAATGGTGCAAGTAGAGGCACCTCAGGACATAAACGAATACAAGTATTATCGTGATACAATCGTGTATGAGTCTCCCCTTGCTTCGCGTTATGCGGGTATATTGGCAGCAAAAATCGTACGCCATTATTCCAAGATATTTGACGAAAGACTTCGTAAACGCTACCCTGATCAAGAGATAACCCAAAAAGAGTTTGAAACACTTTATGATAAAAACGCTCCTAAAGATTCGTTATCGGATATGTCTTTTATGATATTAGCTTACAGTTTTCCTGTTGCTAAAACGGAATCATGGAAAAAGATATATGACGTAGAAATGCAAGGTACGCCCATCCGACAAGCTCAGCAGGAGTATGAAATATATCTTAAAGCTAACGGCAACGACTACCGCAATGAAATAATAGGCGATGATCCGAATGATATCCATGATAACTGCTATGGAAATGGAAATCTATTGACAGAAGATGCCAACATCGGAACAATGGAAGCCGGCATTATTGCTGGAGTGAGGAATAATCGGATCGGTATCGACGGTATTTGCAACGAAGCGCTTATTATGCCCTTGCGTGCTTCTACCGCAGGCGACCCCTACCTTAAAGATATTGCGTTGGCCATAAAGTATGCAGTCGACCATGAAGCTAAAATCATCGTTCTTCCTTCACAAAATACCCTTTATCCGGCCATTGAGCGTAAATGGATAGAAGATGCTTTGCTTTATGCAGAACAAAAAGACGCACTTGTAATAGCGCCCGTCACCGAGAGTTCTCAAGATATGGCACATACCTTATATTATCCTAACCGTTTTATGATACCAGAACATGAGCTTACAAACCTGATGATTGTAGCACCCAGTGATAAGGAAGGACGACCTTCTCTACGTGCGAATTTTGGTCGGAAGGAATTGGACATACATGCCCCAGGAAAAGAAATCTATACTGCTGGAGTGGGAAATACTTATGGATTGGCTACTGGAACAGGTATGGCTGCAGCATCATTGGCAGGAGTAGCTGCTTTAGTAAGAGCTTATTTCCCTACAATGAAAGCTGCTGATGTGCGTCGGTTGCTCAATACAACCGCAACCCAAATGGATGATATGGAAGTGGAAAAAGCAATGATCGTAAACGAGCGTAAGGTGCAAGACCTTTTCTTTTATTCGGATATTTGTCTTTCGGGAGGTATCGTCAATGCAGCCAACGCCGTAAAAGAAGCCATCAAGCAGACAAAATAAGAGAGGATTACGGACTGACAGGCCTGAAGTCTGTTGACTGCAAAGTAAAGATCTAAGCATTCAGAATATGAAAAATCATAACTATATCCTCTCCGGTTTCTTGCTGTTGCTGTTACTGCCATTGCGGATCACTGCACAGGAGTTTACCGCTAAACGGTACATCGACACGATACGATACGAAATAAAATATGGACGTATCATAATTCCAGTTACGGTCAATCAAATGCAATGCAAATACATTTTGGATACCGGAGGACAGACAGCTACCATTTGGGAAGAGGCAAAGACAATGGGAGGAAAGCTGACCGGAGCTAATAAAGTAACGGCAGACATGAACGGTAAAGCCAACATGTATTCGATGGGAAAACTGCCCAAAGTAAAGATTGGCAACCATCTGATACAGCCAGAACTCACTACTATTGCTTTGCCCAACATCAAAGGCTTTCGAGATTTAGGAGTGGTCGGCATCTTGGGAGGAGATGCTTTCAAAGATGTGGTGATGTCTTTAGTAAGTTCAAGCCGTGAAATCCATATTCATTATCCATATCGTCCGAAAGGCTTGAAACTGAATGACGGAATCCCACTGGCTGATTCCGAAACATGGCAAGTAAACTTTCCCTTGTCATTTTCAGGTACATCCGTGCAAGTCATGTTTGACACAGGTGTGCCCGAACTGCTGACGATGAATGAAAAGGATTATCTCTTATTGGCACAGATCTACGCAGCAACAGTCGTTCACAAAGGAAAGGGAACATTAGGTGCAGGACTTGAAGGACTGGCCGAACCTAAACATTTGAAGCAAGTTCGGTTAGATAAGTTTACATTAGGTGGCAAGTCTTTCAAAAATCCAACGTGTCTTGTAGCCTCTGATGTACCGACGATACTTGGTGCAGAGGTGCTGAGATACGGTATCGTAACGATCGATTATCCACGTGGAAGATTCTATTTCCAACCCTACAAACAATCTCCCGTAGACCTTTCAAAGGCAGCACCGATTTGGAGTGTGAGCATTCTCCCCGCTCGCGGAAAGTTTGAAATAGCTACCGTTTGGGAACCTCTTATAGACCGTGTCGATATAGGCGACGAGGTGATAGCCGTCAATGGAAAAGACATTACCCGTCTACCTTTAAGCGAAATAGCTGTTTCCGATATCTTCGACCAAATCACTTCTTCCGAAGCTACGATTACAATTCGGCGTAAAAAGCGGAAATTCGATATTAACATTTATCGGCGTTAAAATACTATTATGCATATCCTCAACTCTTTTCTATTCTTATTTCTTCTTTTATTGTCGGCTCATTCAAGTCTGTTTGCCCAATCGGTCAACTCACTGCAAGAAACTTTCGACTACCAAGAATTAGCCGATGGCTCCATAGCCGTCACCTTACAAATGGATTCTCAGAATGCTTTGTTTGTATTAAGTGTTTCCAACAAAACAGCTCTGTTCAGCGAAACGTGCTCGAAAGAAGCTACACCCGACATTCCTCATACCCTTGTTTTGGGGAAAAGCTTATATGCCGACAGACGAATTTTCCCATATGTAAAACGACCATCAAGTTTCCAACCATATAAGATTGTCGGAATCTTAGGTCTCGATATGTTGCGGAATGTAATTCTGACAATAGATTCCAGACTTCGGAAACTGACCTTTTCCAGTCCTTACAGACCTGATTTCATAAAGTTATCCAACCGGATCAGGTTGCAGACGGAACCCGAAGAGGAAGTGAGGATACCTCTTTCTATTAACGGTAAGAATTTCTCTTTACCCGTTTTACTTCATCTTCCTTCGCTTCTTTATCTAACTCCCGATGATCGAAAAAGCATCGAAAGCACAGATTCTTGCACGGTACGCATTGCCAATACCACGATTCAGGGCGTAGCATTCAAGTCGGATCAGCCAGCCCGATCATATTTGGGGCACAACCTATTGCATTATGGACTGCTTTCGATAGACTTTACCAAGTCGGCTGTTTATTTTCAGCCATTCGACGAAAATCCCGTCTCTTACAGCTCATCTGCCAAAAAACAACTGCTTACTTTGAGCGGAAAGGTAGCGGAGATAGGCCGGACCTATTTTTTAGATCATATTTGGGAATACACTACCCATCGTGAATTTGCCTATAAAGATACAATTCCTGCTGTGATAGATTTCTGGGCTACCTGGTGTATTCCCTGCAAACGGCTCTCTCCTTTACTCAACCGGTTAGCAGAAAAGTATAAGGGAAAGATTCGATTCTTCAAAGTCAATTACGATACAGAACAACAATTATCCAAGGATTTGGGCATCGGAGCTTTACCTACTTTATATATGATTCCCGCAAAGGGATTGCCACAACAGGTCGTGGGACCTAAATCCGAAGAGCTGGAATTGATGATTCAAAAGATGATAAAATAAGTATTTCCAAACTTTCAGAATTATTGTAGAAATACTTATTGTATGAGGTGATAGCTTCCGCCAGCTATCGACTTGACAATACCTTCCATTTCCAGTTTGAAAAGTATTGTAGCAAGGCGATTGATAGCTCATCCCATTGCTTTCACAAAATCTTCTGCAAAAGTGATGAAAGCGGCTACATTATCGCGAATCATATTGTTGCAATCTTCGCTGTATTCCGTCCCACTGCACCCGGGAATGCAAAAACGTCGTGGTTGCAGTCGCTTGACAGCCTTGCAGTAATAAGTCCGCCGCTATACGCTACACTTTCCATAAGGATGCAGACGTCGCTCATATCGGCTACGATACGGTTTCGCCGCACGAAATTGGCTTTATCAGCATTGGTGCGGATGAAAATCGGTAAGCAATCCGCCACGTGAAACCATTTTATTAGGCGTAATGGACATTTGGTAGGCTGAAACCTCTCGGATATCCTTTATTTATTACCTTTGCAGCATAATCTCTTTCATAAAAATGGCTGTGGAATGCGTGTGGTGGCAAGTTCTATGAACGATACTATCACTCATAATAACTTTATCGGGAATACCTTTGATGTATCGACGAATAGTTCTTTCAACGGTAATGTCTTTAACAACAACTATTGGGATAAAAACAGTGGCTATGATTTGGACAAAGACAGCTTCAGCGATGTACCTTGTCATATCTCAGTTTATTCTCCACGCTTGCTGAAAAGAATCAGACTTTACTTCTATTCTTCCTTTTTGATGACACTAATGGAACAAATCGAGAAACTGCTTCCGTCAATCACGCCAGACAATTATGTTGATAATGGGCCGAGTCTCAAATCTTTCAATAACTCTCTCTCTATTGACTGACAACAAGTCCCATAGTAGTGGGGCTGCTCTATACGACTTGTCAGGCAGCTCTATACGACTTCTTATTTAACAAAAATATGCCTTAAAAAATGACAGAAGAAAACTCTCTATGCAGAATTCTGACATATCCAAAGATTATTGGGCATCTTTACTATCAATTTTTGATCATTTTTTAGTTTTTAGAGACTATCTAAATTTGTTAAAATCTTGCTTTGCATTATAAAATAATGTATCTTTGCAGAAAAAGAATAAGGGGATATGACCAAAATTCCTATACCCAATATAACAAGAGATGACAGGATTGGCAGTGCTTTCAACCACCTTTTCATCGTCATTCAACAGACAGAATCTAGACCAAACGACATCGAATGGAGTTTTAAAAGTACACTATTTTTACATCCTTTCTTCCTTGCACCACTTGCAATTTACAAAGATTATTGCAAGAAAAATATTATTTGCAGTGACCTGAATAGTAATATTGAAGAATATTTCAAAGTCATATGTTTCAAGGAAATATACGATGCGTCAGACTTATCAAATCAAGATACCCTTCGTACCTATTTGGAGAAAAGCTATATTCCAATCTCCCGTTTTTTAATCAACGGAGGAAATGTAGATCGAATCCAAGAAATTCTCCAAGGTATCATAGAAATCCAATCAAAGATCTCCTCCAAGATGAAAAAACCTATATCACATTTACTCAGTGAACTTGTCGGCAATATTGGCGAACATTCGGGGAGTAAGTATGGTTATCTTTTCTGTCAACGGGTAAAAAAAGAATTATATATTACCATTGCAGATAATGGAAAAACGATTTACGGAAGCTATATTGATACACAAAAATACATTAATATTGTGGGAAAAAATGAAGCAGAGGCTATAAGGATAGCCAATGAGGGATATTCAACAAAAGACAGACCTGAAGCCGAGAACAGAGGATATGGAATCTCTAAATCAAGAGAGATGGTGGTTAAAGGGCTGAGTGGAGCTTTCTTTATGCTTTCGGGTACGGCTTTCTATCGACACGACATAAATGGAATCAATATCGTGAATATTCCGAATGCATACAGATGGGATGGTACGATTATTCTAATTAAAATTCCTATTGAAGCTCCGAAAGGATTTGATTTTTATAATTATATAGAATAAAAAGACAAGAATATGGGAAAGATGATAAAAATAAAAGAACTTATCGGATCCGAAATACGGTCAAGGATTCCGATTACTACCATCAAATCACAAATGGTAGAAAGCATACCATATATAATAGATATGGAAGGAGTCACTTTTATATCACGGTCGTTTGCAGATGAACTCTATAATCTGACACAGGATTATAATAATGTCCATTTTCTACACAAGGAAGAAAACGTTCAAAAGATGATGGATATCGTTTGGAAAGGAAGAAAGAAGAAACGTACCAGAAACACAGAGTCTGTAATAATGAAAAATTTTACATCAATAGATGAATTCTCAAAATTCCTTCAAACAATATAAGAGTTCTTGTCGAGTAAACAAGTTAATCTATTCCGATGATTTATGATTGACGAATAGCATTATCGATATGGAGTGAATATAAAGTTCAATTTACATTATCGGCAAAAATTACTTATCAGAAGTTACCTGTTTATTTCCAAATCTTAAAAAAATGCGTATCTCTTGCGAATAACTGAGAGATACACATTCTTATTTTCTGATATTCTCGGCAATCGTTATTTGCCAGCTGCCAACTCTTCCTTACTTAATAATCTTTCCGCTTTCGTCTTTTCTTGACAAAGCGGCAACCTTTACGCCGAAATCCGATGTAGAGTTGTTGTCGTCAACAAACTTCTTTCCATCCCATCTACGGGTCAACGCCAGCCCCGAATAAGTGGGATAGTCGCTCTTTTTGACACTGACAAAGGGGATATCGGTCACGGCGTTATAGCCCTTATCCAACTTGCTCGGCCGCATCTGGAATTGACTTCTCGGACAAATCGTCATACAGTCTATAACGTCTTTAAAAGGAATCTCAATAGCTTCAAAGTCAGCAAAACTACTGCTGGTGACAGTGATATAATGCAGATACCCCTTTTTGCCTTTTGTATCTTTGTAATTCTGTTTGAAATCTTCGGGCGTCCACGGTAAGCTTATCAAAGCAATGCCGCCGTGCTCGGTGAGTTCCTGAAAATTATAAGACGGAACGGTTTTCCCTTTCTTGTCCTTCCACGTCATAATGGCTTTCATATCAGGTATGGCAGGATTGTTCTTATGATCAGGTTCATATTCGATGTTAGTCCATTCAAAGTCGGCCTTGCTCAAATCTAAGAAGGCATCGATGCCTTTGTACAAAGAGAGATCCTCGCCTTCAAGTTCTTTTAGGAACCGCGCCTTATGGTCGACGGCATATTTGGCAATGACGACAGACTGTTTGGGATTCACGGGATGATCGTGCCCACTACCAGGGAAATAGGACAGAGAAACGACACCGTAGTATCGATTGACGAAATCGTCTTTCGGTGCAAACTTAATTGCTTTCGTCGGGTCGATAGCATTAGCGCACAAAGCCAGTCCGTCGAGGTATTTCACCTCATCTGTGGGGTTATAGATAACGATGTATTGGTCATCGTTGTACATCTGGGTTGAACGCCCCATATTCCATTTCCGCAGATCTTTCATCCAATAATGCCCTATGTAAAACACCTCTTTGATGATGAGGTGGTCTACCTTTGTCCTTGAATTGGATTGCTTTTGGGGCATCTCGTTACGAGTGCAGCTTGTCAAGGCAGCAAGTGCAGCAAGGACTGCAAAGAGTCGAAGTTTCTTTATTTTTTCCATTGTCTTCTATTATTTTATGTTTTACAAGAACCAGTTGCCGAAGCCAGAACCACCACCGATACCGTGAGTCTGGACATTCTGCGCCGCTTCCAAAGCATCTTCGGACGACAATCCGATCTCCTTTCCCAAATAGAAATAAAAAGGATCGTTAGGGTCGATGGCTGTGGGGTCGGTATCGAAACTGCTGCAAAATATCTTAATGGGAATATTGAAGCGCACGATTTCTTTCCATTCCGAGTCTCCACCATACTCTTTGGGCTCATCAGGATTATAGGCTTCGGCACAGATGAACTTACTGATGAACTCATAGGTTGAATGACGACTGAGATATTCATCACGCGGGATGATGGCTTTCTTGCCTTTCGGGCATTTCATCACCCGAATCGAGAGATAGAATTTGGGCAGCAGATACGAGGGACGGGTATATCTGCCGCTCTCGCCCGTTGCGGGGTCTACCCGCTTGGTTATCTCAAATGGCCATTCCTCGTGCAACTTATCGTTTTCGTCGGCATCAATATCAAAGTTGAAATGTCCTTTCAAGCCTACACGGTCTTGGTCGTACGGCGCTACCGCCCAATCGGCGTCGTTACGTGTCAACGGCGGCAGCAGTCTTTGGTTGAACAGCTCGCGTGCTCCGTCGCCCATCGCATCCTGTATCCACGTGTCGCGATAAGTATACTCAAATATCTTCGGTGTAGCATCCGCTCTTTCTTTCCATTTCGTCTTGCCGGCAAAAAACGGGGACGGGACGGGTGTCGTGTCTACCGTTCCGCCTTTCTTCCACTCTCCGTATTTATCTTTATTGGGTTTCCACGTGCCACGGCAATCCATCACCTCATAGGGATTGCCCTTGTCATCTACCTCGCTCACGGTGAAGAAAATCTGATACTGGTCCGAATGCTCCAAGATGTCATCATTCAGCAGTTTTCCGTCTTTATCGAAAAAATAGAGACATAGTCCCCACCGTTTCAGCTTACCACCGATGATACGGATATAGTCGGGCCCTTGCTTTCCCTCATTCTGTTCGAGGTAAGTTACCGTACTCTGCCGTTGCACATCGACAGTAGGCCATTTACCGGCATTGTTATGGATAATGACAAACTCTTCCTGCTTCCAGGGCGCATTTTGATATACGAAATTACCATGCATCATCGCATCTCCGTGCGAGTGGCCTTCCTTAAACATCGCCAGACAGGTTGCCCAATTGTTGAAAGCTCCATCAGGGTCGGGATTAGCAAGACTACCATCCACTTTTACTTTTTTCAGACTATCCACATAACGGTCTGCGCCGCTATGGGGTACGGATTTCGACGTCAAGGGATTGTCATTATAATCCACGTTCACATTGCCGAACACGAAATCGTCGCACGACGTACAAAGGGCGATGAATGCCACCGTAACCGATATGTATTTTATTGTTTTATTCATTCTATAATCTCCTTATCATTACTACTGTTATTTGTGAGATTCGTATCAATTGATATTGTTTCGCCGATCCTCCCAAGGGGTATCAATCTCCATCCCTAAGGGAAGGCTGTTATTACCCCTAAGGGTAGACCATCGTTTACCCCTGGGGATGGCAGTCGTTTACCCTAAGGGTAGACCATTGTCATCCCTAAGGGGAGAATGTGCGCTACATCAATACGATATTCCTTCTATACTGCCGGAAGAAGCTGCCAGGGGCAGATAACATCTGCCATAGTTGGTCTTTATTCACATTGGGATAAAAGCGCTTTACATCTCGGTAACACTTCTCCGCTCCATCTTTGGCATTGGCTATCACCCGAACAGGTATAGGATAATCGATGTCAAAACTGTCCCAACCGGGTTGTATCTGGTTGAAATCCCACAGATAACCGTTTTCGCTGTTATTAGTATTGCAATATTTAGCCGGTTTCTCGGGTTCGCCTACGTGTTGCTGACCTTTATTGAGGATATGGCAGATCTTCACTTGCAATTGGAAAGCCAAGTCGGCCTTATGAAACTGCAACAGTCCCTTAAAACCAAGACGATCTCTTTCCGTTCCTTTATCAAGACTTCGATTCTGCCGTAAGAAGCCTACGGTCTCGCCATAGCGTTGGCGTGGTGCATCGGTATCAGGGTCGATAAAGTCGTCATTATAAGAGTCTACGAACAACTTGCCCAACTCTTCTTCCACGGGATCAGTATCGCGATACTCGTAGGTGAATATCTCGGGTGTTATCTTGTTCAATTTCATTAAGTCGATTGTTCTATAAAGGCGATAAGTTTTACCGTCTTTGGCTGTATAAGGCAGCAGAGCCTCGGGCTTTCCCGAGAGCTCGATAGACTTCCAGGCCAGTTCCGTATCGTAAACCACCTTGTTCTGCCCCAAGGTAAAGCCTTCGGGAGCAAAGATATTGGATGCCGAGAATTTCGTTGCCGGTTCAGGGTTTCCACCTTTCTCCCTGAACGTGTACCTATCATAATAAGTAGGCCTCTCATCCAATGAGCGCGGATAAGCCAACTGCATACTCTTCTGCCCACTACCCGTATCTTTTGCTTCTTTATTAAGCGATGAGTTGCCGATGCCGAAGAAATGCTGGTGCACCAAAAGCGTAGAGTTGTTCTCATCAGGAACGTTTACCCCATCTTTGTCTTTCATAAAAGGATAGCCCGAGAACTGATGGTTGATAAGCATTCCGTTCTGATCATAATACTTCAATTCTAAGCCGTAATAGATGTCATCAGATGCCACCACATCGAAATGATCGCGCTCCGTTGTTACCGTCATTTGTCCGTCATCGTCTTTGGCTATGTCTATTTCCTGCATAATGGGGATGGAAGTGGTGTCGCCTATTACGTGGTAGGTGTTGTAGGCCAGAACCGAATCCGTTCCGTTAGGACCTACACCAATAAGTCCGCCCTTATATCCCATCCTCAAAATGGCATGAACGGCATAAATCTGATCGTGCCCTTTCACGTCACGCTCAATAGAAGAAGCCGGAGCCTTAATGAACTTTTTGAAAAAGTCGTCTACCTGATCATTCGTACAGTTTGAAAACAACATCGCTGCACAGGAAATGAGTCCTATAAATTTGGTATATATCGATTTCATTTTTCTGTGTGTTTAGAATTTAAATAATGTTCTGACAGAGTAGTTCGCACCTCGTTCGTGGGCATAGTACCTGAAACGGTCGGTATACTCTTTATATAAAGCGTTAAGAATATTCTCACCGACTATCATAAACTTCACCTCTCTATGCTGCGGCAACTTGATGCTGAATTCTGCCGTACCATTGAGCAGGAAATAAGGATCGGGAGAGTCGGGCACGAGATCTTTATCCGGATCGAAACGTGTCTGCTTGGTGACATAAATGCTCGATAGTGAAACCGAAGCAGCGTATTTCTTGTCCTGCTTGAACGACAGGTTGTAAGTACCCGACAGTCCATACCTGTCTGAGGGCATAAAGGGCAGCCAGTCGTTGCGCGTGATATTGCGAGCAAACATCCATTCGCCCTTACCCACAAAGGTAAGTCCTTTGATGGGCGTAACCGTAGCTTCGATATCGCCACCATAGAGCTTCACGTCATCCTGATCGTAGATAAACTTAGGATACTTGCCACTGGGATGATTATGGAACCTGTCCTTACCCGTACCAATATGGTCGTAAATATAGCTGTTGATACGTTGGAAGAATGCACTCGGCTCTATGGACAGCCATGTGTTGCGGTATCTGGCACCAATCACCGACTTATAGCCTCGTTCGCTTGCCAGATGTCTGTTGCCTACCACCCAATAAGAGCCGTCTTGCAAACCAATGGCATACAGCTCGTTAATATCGGGCGGACGCCACGACCATCCGATATTGGCACGCATATCCCAGTTATCGTTAAACTGATAGTGCGCGGCAAAACTGGAAGTGAAATTGCTATACAGCTTGAAGTCGTCGTAATAGGTATAATTGCTCAAACTGGTATAACCATTGACCGACATCACTCGGAAATCGTAGCGCATTCCCAGTGCGCATTGCAGCTTGCCGAACTGTGCCTTATGCAGGAAGTAACCGCCCATAGACAGCGCCGCAAAGTTGGGCACGAAAGCTGGCTGTTTCGTTCCAGGATAGTTATAGTTGGTTTGATAAGTGTTGGATATGCCGGCATCCGTAGACATATTCCATAATTTCCATTTGGCGTGCCACAACGCATCGAACTTATATGTTTTCAATATTAAGTCCTGCACGGGTATCCAACTCCACTGCGTCTTCTTACGATTCTCAAATTCCTGTCGCAGGTTCTCCTGAAACGATACCGTTATATCGAGCTTATGATTCTCGTTGATATCCCATTTTACCTCACCTTTCAGCGTTACGTGTTGTGACTGCTGAAACGGTGGTTTGATCGTATACGAAAAAGGGAAGAACGTATCAGGATCTGGCCGACCATACTCAAAACGTTTAATCAACTGGTCTAAATCGGAAATCTTGCTGGCATAATAGATACCGCTACGCTGGTAATACAAACTGGTAAAGAGTGTAGCCGTAATCTTCTTACCCTGCCAACCTCCCATTGCAGACAGACTAATCGTGTTATAACCTGTATTATTGAGCAAATATTCGGCTGTACGATAATCGCCACCTTTGGTGTACATACCGTGCAGCCGTAGCCCGAACTGCTTATATCCTGCTTCAATACTACCGCTACCGCTTCCGCCGCGTGCATTAGTATCATAGCCCATATTCACACTGCCGTTTACTTTCACTTTCTTGGGTCCGTAAGGCAACGGAGCGTCATTCAGCAAAACGACACCTCCCATTGCACCGAAACCGTAACGGATGCACTCAGCACCTTTCACGACTTCCACCATACTCGACCCAGTATAATCCAACTCAGGTGCGTGGTCGGCCCCCCAGCTCTGACTTTCTAAACGCACACCATTATTCATCAACAAAATTCTGCTGCTGTGCATACCCTGTATAACGGGTTTTGCAATCGTGTTACCCGTACTGATGGAGCTGACCCCCGGTACCGTCTCCAACATTTTGGCGAGCGATGTAGCGCCACCTTTCTCAAGTACGTCGGAACTGATCATTGCAGACTGTTGTAATACCGTTGTGTGATGTTTCTGTGCCGTCACAACAACATCCCCTAACGTTTTGGTATCATCGCGCATCTGTAAAGTCACTATCTTACCCGAGATTATCGGCAAACTTCTTGACATCTTTTTATACCCGATATAAGAAACATCCACCTTAACCCTGTTCACCACACTTTTAAATCGAATGACGCATTTGCCGTCAGTATCCGTAACAGCCGGATTGACAGCACCATCACAGCGAACAATCGCCCCGACAATAGGCTCTTGCGAACGTTCACTGAGAACAAGAAAGGTGACTTGCATTCCATCATCTTTATTTATCGTAAGATGATCATTGCTAATTGTTGCCGACATCGGAAAGATGTGAATAAACATCAATAACAAGATCAGTAAATACTCTTTCAGTCGTAAGTGTCTATTCCATAAGACACCTTCCGATTGCAAACTCATTATAAACATAAATCCATATTATTATAATTATAAAAACATTCACTCCTAACTCTATAAAAAGGTCACAAGTAAATTAAATCTGTAAACTTTTTTCGGTGCAAAGGTCTAAATTCTCAACAAAATGAGCAATACTCAAAAATAGGTAAATTTTCAGATATTTTTAACAACGAATAATTCTGCTTCATAATATTATTGGCAACAAGCATTTTGAAGCATCTTCGTAAATCGATGATTTACTGATAACTAAACCTTAAAACATATTGCGTGAATCTGAACACAGCCCCTCCCCATATCTATTGATAAGAAGTCCCATAGTAGTGGGGCAGCACTATACGACTTGCCGGGCAGCTCTATACGACTTCTTATTTAACACAAACAGAGCCATAAAAACAACAGAGCAAAACGAACAGCATACAAGATTAACGATTTTGCTGTTTATTTTGCTCTTTTTCTTTCAGATTTCAACGTATTTTATTCTTCAACAGCTAACAAAGAGAAGAAAAAGTTAAACATTAAAATATTATTTGCCGCCTGATAGACTCTTTTCCGTTTCTTTCAGCGATACAACCCGTTTCTCCATATACGGGCATCCATTCTCGATCCACGAAGGTGCCGTTTCTCCTTTCAGATAAGTTGAGAAAAACTGTATAAATCTCCTTGTCTGATCCTTTTCATTATCAATCTCTCCGATAGTATGTCCCTCATTAGGATAGGCCAGCAGAATACAAGGCTTGCGGAGCCTTCGCATCGTGAGGTATAATTCGAGTCCTTGACGCCAATCCACGGCCTTATCTTCCATTCCAAAAGACAT
Organism: Hoylesella pleuritidis; assembly: GCF_963541955.1. NCBI lineage: Bacteria > Pseudomonadati > Bacteroidota > Bacteroidia > Bacteroidales > Prevotellaceae > Hoylesella > Hoylesella pleuritidis. The sequence continues at coordinate 59,845 of NZ_CAUTUT010000001.1, forward strand.
CAACAACGGTCGATTGATTTTGTCGGCAAAAAAGACAGGAGAATTCTGACGGTAATGTTCGGGAATTTCCCACCACGGTTGGCGCAGACGAGCCTGTCCCGTCTCAAAAAGTTCTTGATTAGACTTACCATTTTCCCAATACACACTGTTGTACATACTAATCATATTCGTCAGCGGCGCTCCAGCGATGCAAGCAGCAAATAAGGACGTACGGGCTGCTAAATAAACGGCTTGATAGGCTCCCCAACTGTGCCCGATGATTCCGATACGCGTAGGGTCTATATCCCGACAGAGGGATTCTACACTTCTGACAGCGTTGGTCACACAAGCGACAGCCGATTCGCCGGGATGGTTTCTCTCATAAGTAACGTCCGGTAAGAAAACAAAATAGCCCTGCAATATATAATTCATCGAGTTATAGGCATCGCGTGAAGACGGATAGACAAAACAGTCAAGTTGTTGCGACAGTTTTTCGTAAAGTTTCACCACCATCGGATATTTGCGCCCGGGCTGATAATTCGCAGGAAAGAACAGCGCCCCCTGCAACTTATTCCCACGGTTATCGGTATAAGAGACCAACACACTTTTCTCTATTTTGGGTTGATTACAATTCTTAAACGTCGTTGCTAAAACACGTTTCACCTTGCAATTGTCCGACGCATAATAAAGAATCGGCGGGGCAGTATTGTCTTCTTGTGCAAAAAGACAGCTTTTCTTCTTAGCGTCCCAAATCAAACGAGAATACATATTCCGACCGTAAAGCAGGCGAATATGGTTTCCGTTAGTCGAATATCTGTAAATGCCGATTTCTCCACTGTCACTCTTTCCAATCAATAACTGACTGCCATTCCATACAAATGGTTCTTTGCCCATCTTCCTAAACCGAATTCCGGCCTCCCTACCATGAGTTAGTCGTTTATATTTCAACGCAGGAAGCGTAACACTCCAAATATCGTATTCATCATAAAACAGAAATTCCCTGTCGCCATTGACAATCCCCAAACTTCCCCACGAAGGAACGGCATCAATGGCTCCGTCGTATGTTTTATCGGTAAGCGGTCTGTTTGCTCCTAAGGAAACGCTTACCGTCTGTCCTGTGGCAACATCCGTTATCCTCCACAAACTGTCCCGGAAATAATAAACATACTTACCTCCGACAGAGAACCGAGGATACAATACGGTACTGTCTAATATCTGCCGAATAGCTCCCGTACGAGTATTTTTGAGAAAGACATCGCGTACCGGCTCACGGAAATGCGGCCGATATTTCCTGTCATCGGAACAGAGAACGTAAGTTCCATCAGCAGACGCTGCGAGTACACCCGTCATCGTCGAATCTTCTATCAGCATCCATTCATTTTCGGCAGGTCTCCACGCACACAACCGACTTTGAGCAATATTCTCGTAATATCGATCTTTCTGTCGGGACATTATCTCCTGATCTTTCCAATGCCATATTTCTACTTTGTTTTCAGCTTCGGTCATTGTTCCCCGCTTACGGGAAAGACCAAAGAACAGAACTTTCCCATCTGACGACCATACAGGCGTATATCCGAGACTGATCTCCATTTCTGGCGGCAACAGCTGTTTTATCGTTTCGGACAACACTTTCAATCGTTTTCGGACAGGTTCCCAGATAACAACGTCTGCCTCCGGTTTCGACTTCATCAAGAGGATACCATACGGCGTCCATTTGAGCTTCGTATATCGACCTTTCGGAATGTCGGGAAAGGTTGTCCGGAAATCTGTCAGGTCAGCAATCTCTATCTGCGACAGGCGATCAGATTCGGGTGCATCCATTGCATAAACTAAGTATCTGTCATCAGGACTGAACGCGTATTCGCCGATTCCGACAAACGATTTACTTCGTCCGGAAGCAAGCTCACGCAACGTGATGCTCAATGCCTGGCTCCCACTCGATGAGAGCACAATGAATCTGCCGTTAGGTGAGAAAGAGAAACGCTCTATCCCCGTAAAAACCTTCTCGCATCCGGTAGCAAGTTCGACGAGCTTAATCTGATAAGAAAGTGTACTCTCTCCCGATGTCTGCGGCACAGGAACAGAGAAAGCAATCCACTTTCCGTCTTTGGAGAATTCGGGTATCGATGCCGACGCATACTTATAAATTTTCGTTCCTTTCGTACTCCGAATAAACAGCGAGTCGACATTATCTCCATACTGCAATCTCCAAAAGGCCCAGTTGCCATCGGAAGACAAATCGTAACCCAACAATTTGTTCCAATACTCAAACTCGTGAAACTCGATATTTTTATCGGTTGTTGCACCGTTACTCACGAAAATGAGTAACAGAAAGATTTGCAGGAAAAACGCTCGTTTCATTTCTTTTTCAATAAGCTCGTCAACATTTCAGCCAATCGTGCATCAGAGGGGCGGGCTGCATTGGGGGCCACCCAGTTACCGTCGGGATCTATCAACAGAAAACGAGGAACAGAGCCTAAATCCATCTCTTTGGGCAACACGGTCCAATCACCGGCCCACAATTGTACGCCTCCTAATCGTCTGTCTTTGACAAATCGCTTCCAAATCGCGTTGTTCTTATCAATCGAGATACTGACAAAGACGATATTATCGTCGGCGAATCTCTTTTCAAGTTGCTTGAGGTGCGGAATCTCAGCCTTGCACGGAGCACACCACGTAGCCCAAATGTCTACGTAGACATACTTGCCGCGAAACTCAGACAGCGAGCGCAGCCGGCCGACAGAATCGGGATAAATCAGATTGGGCGCAGGACTCCCGGGCACCAGTTCAGACAACGGACGCGGCACATCGTTGCGTAATCTGCCGCGATTATCAGCCGACAGACGAGGCAGATACGTGTCCTCAAACTTACGATAGTCGGCATAGTCGGTGTTGGGCACCCGACTCAGAATGTATTCCTCGCGAAGGGCTTTGTTATCGATTTCTCCTAATTGCTGCTCAAGCGTGAAGGATTGCTGTCTGTAAACATACGTCTGCTTATAATCAAAATAGGCTTTCATCAGTGCAATACCATAAGGCTGCAAGAGCAGTCGGCCCATTGTTTCGGGGAAACGGGGCATTATCATTTGGAAGTAAGTCGACTTTTGTTCGTCCGAGTCATATACCTGCTGATTTTTGCTGATATAAGTAACGAAGCGATAGAACAGATCCGTTTGGATAATGCTCTTGATCTGTGCAGCAAAAGGGTTATTCGTCTTTTGCAGCTGACCGATCAACAGATCTGCCTCCGTCTTTACCGAATCGAAAACAGCAAAAAAGGCGGCATAATCTTGCGTCTTCCCCTGCGGTAAACGACTCTCGATGCGATTCCAGCGCTGCAAGACCTCATTCTCGGGATTTCCCGGATCAGAGAACGAGAATTTGCCGGCACGCCAGCCAACCTTTACGGTATTTCCCGCGTGCAAGAAGATTCTGAAATAGCGGCTTCCGTCGTACAGATAGAAAAACTGCGGCGACAACGGATCGGTAACGAAGCCGAATGTTCCACCGGGCGAAACTGTTGTAACGGCATAATTGGCAGGTCGTCCACGATCTGCCGTGACAAGGCTCACCTGCCGCGGAAGATTCTCGCCTTCCACCCGGCACAGAATCTGTGCAAAAGATTGGGCAGCAAGATTCGTTACGCCCAAGAAAGATAAAATAACCAACAAAATGGTGTTTTGTTTCATATGTTCGTATTTAATGTGAGTTAAACGAAGAACCTCTTCGGAACAACTGCCGAAATCGCAACGGAGTTACGACAATCAGAGCAACGGAGTTACGACAATTACCGCTACGGAACAGCGATGAACACCGCTGTTCTGATGCCGTAAATGCTGATATTTCAATAGCAAACGAAAACATCTCCAAAATAGGGACTCATATAGAGAATCTGCTTGGGATTGCCCGTTCCTTCATAAACGATGGGCGCGTTTTTCACCTTGTTGGCAACAGTCTCAAACAGATAAAGTTTATAAGTATTATCCTTGTTCGTAACAATGGCTAAGCGATCGACATTCTCCTTGACGTTGGGGTCTTGGTAGTCCTGATAGTCGAACACCACGTGTTTCATCATCGTGATATGCTCGCTGACAGGAACGGCCGGCTGTCCGTCTTCACGCTTCACCTCATATTCCAGTGCGTTAGCCAGGTCATAGCAATAGAGCTTATCATTTACACCGAAATACATCATCTCGAACTTGCGATTCTGAGCAAAACAGTTTGCTTTGTTCATCATCAATGCGGCATCTAATCGTGTGATTTTGGTGATGCCATTGGTCAGGAATGACGGTTCATAATATACGAGACTCTTACCGTCGATATATACAATGACGTGCGACCCGTCGGCCTGTTTTCTAAGCACAGCATATATCTTTCCGCCTTCCCACATTCCCTCGTCTAAGAATCCGAAATAAACAGGCTCGTAACCGGTGAAATCGTTCTTATAGAGAGAGTTTTCTTCGTCTTTGAGAATAATGACATTATCGGGCGTTTTAAACGATGTACAGAATCGGCCGAGTTTCAAATCGAAGAGTAACGGCGACATCGTGGCATTCTTGGTAAAGACACTGCTGATAGCATTTCCGCCGTCCTTAGGATAGGCAAACTTAGAGAGTCCCAGTTCGCCGTTACGCTCGGTATAGGTATACAGGGCACCGTCGTTAACGAAGCCGTTCTCCTCAGATCCTGAGAACCACAAACTGGGGTTGCAGTTGGGCGCAGTCTCGAAGAACAGATCCTTGAATCCGGCCAACCGCTTCATATCTGAGATTCGGATAACAGACAGGTCCTTACTCGTCAATACGGTAAAGCACTTATTGTGGTCGGACAGTTCGCCCGTTTCCTGATTCAGCCAGGTATATTTGGTAAAGCCCAGGTATCGCGGCGTACCGCTGAGCGGCTGACCGGTGACTTTGGCCAAAACATTCGCCGTCTTTTTACTACCGATAAAAAGATCGAGATCAGTGGAGCCGTCGATCTCTTTCAAGACATACCAGCCACGTGAAAAGCCCGATTGTACGACGAGACTGCTATAAGTATACTTCGTTACTCGCGTCTGTTTATGTCGGCAGGCAAAAATCAATCGATAGGATGAGAGCGGGAGATTCATCTTATACGACAAGTGTTTCTGGGTAGACAGCGTATCAATCTTCTTCCGCAGATTATCTTTATCATAACACATCCACATATAATCGTACTCAGCATCGGTGATATTCTCTGAAAGGCGGGGCGTGATGTCGAGCATTTCAGAGAGGTTGCAGATATAAACACTGTCTATTCCACTGATCTCGATCGGGCGAGGGTCGGTATAATCGTAGCTGCCTTTGTCTTCAAAACAGGCGGCCAACAGCGGCAGTATCAAGAAAAAATAAATTATTCGTTTCATCGTTACAGTTTTTAATCATTAGGGGAACACTACATTCTTTCCATTCTCATCTTTGAGCGGCGGATTATTCTTGGGATCTGCATTATAGGCATTCAAGGCTTTTTTGATTTTGGTCAGGAAATAGTCTCGGAGGGGTCTGTCGTTCGATTCGCGGATATAATACTTAATGAACTCATCATCCCATTTCCGTCCGGTCACATTGATCATAAAGCGATGCTTTACCTCAGACCAATCACCGAGGTAAAGATTACAGAAGTAATTCTTGTTCGACCATAAACGCGGCTTCTCCAACTTGTCAGACAGCGTAATCTTTTTTAACCCGTATCGCGGTGAGGGAATCGTGAAATCGCCATTAGGCAGCAAACGCAGGTACAGCTCGCGAGCATTTTTCTGTAAATCGGTATCTTCTCGCTTGACAATCACGCGCACCGTAATACCATTGGCATTGGCAGGAACGGTCAATGTCCCGTCGTGTGCGTCAAGAATCTCGAAATGTTTTCCCTGCTCTGCGGGATAATCCATATCGACATACGACGAATCGATGATCTTATTGGCATCATCCTCTGCATATTTATATTTCCATTTTTTCTTTACCTGCTCATAATGTACAGTGCGTGGATGATTCGTGACCTCACCGATCGTCATCAATTTGATTTTAAGCGTATCTGCCCGTTTCTCATTCGAATAATAGGCAAACGTATATACGTCGTCGGCATTGTCTACAAAACGAATCATATTGTCGCCGTTATATGAACCAAGATCTGTCGAACAGCTTAGTAAAATCGACAACGGCAAGAACAGTATTGCCGATAAATCTATTCTTTTCATACTCAACCTCCTTTGTTTACTAGTATTTGATTTCTGTTTTGGGTATAGGCAAGACATATACGCTTTTTGTCCCTTCCTTATTCGTCCATAAGATATTCCGGTCTCCCCGACGCTTATATTGGAAGAACTGCTGTCCCTCACCATAAAACTCTTTATTATATTCGGTCGCAACAAAAGCCTTCTTGTCTTCCTGTGTCTCGACATTCACTTGTTGCGACACATTCCGGGCTTTCAGCAATTCATTTACCCAAGGTTTGTACTCATCAGGTGCATCGCTACACTCGATAGCTATCAAATACATCTCGTATAAGCGAATCAACGGAATCTGTTCAGCAGAAGATTTCAGTATATCATCGTCTTGTTTGTATTTCATCAGAACAAACCGGGTGCGCGAAGTTTCTGTCACTTGCTTCCACAGCGTATTGATCCTTACATCGGTGACATCCGAGGCAAACAGCTCTTTCTTAACATAACGCTCGGGCATATAAACACCGGCAGAACGATAGATAAAAAGCTCTGTCAATTCTTTCAAATTATAGACGTGCAGTGAAAACAGATGTTCCTTACTTGCAATATAATCTTTACTTTGAACAATATCATCTTTCTGACAGAGCGAACGCCAATGTCCATTAATGACCTGTAAAGCATATTGCTTAGCTTTCGTATAATCTTGTATCCACAGATAAAACCGCGCTTTAAGTGCAAGCACTGCCCAATAATTCATCCGATTTTGTCGGTAGTTGAAAAAATTGTCGTGGTGGCTCTTAGTATCTATCCCTTTCAGAAGAGTTTCAGCTTCGTCTAAATCCTGCTTTAACAATGTAATATATTCATCCCAATTACTGACAGGGAGATTTTCTTTGGACACAACTCTCGCATAAGTCAACATCTTTTTCCCATCTTGCATACCGGGAATAGGACCGAAAAGTCGCAGAAGGTCAAAGTGACAGAATGCCCGTAAACCCAACGCCTCACCTTTAATCAAATTGCGCTTGTCACCCTGCAATACACCATTATCCACGAAACGGAGTAGATTATTGGCATTCAATATCACATTATACAATCCAGCATAGACCTCTTTGACAGACACCTCTACCGCAGCATTTTCATAGTCATAATTGCTGTAAAATCCTGTAATTTCGGTACTGTTAGCAACCCAATGTTGAGCCATATACTCTAACATTCCCATTGTTAGTCGCTCTCCGTAGAGCTGTTTCGACTTCATATTAATATAGATACCGGTAAGCGCATTTTCGAATCCTGTCTCGGTAGTATACACTTCGCTTTCTTCTTCATTACTGGAAGGTTTCACATCCAACCAATTGTCACAAGAGCACAGCAAAATAGTGCAAGCGCAGATAACAATATTATAAATGGCCTTTTTCATAAATTCTGAAATATTAAAATACGACTGAAAGAGAGAAAGAATAACGATGGGAGAATGGATACATCAAACCACGCTCCTGTTTGACAGAGGATATCCGAAAGAGATTATCCGTACTAAAAGATACGGACATATTCCGAATATCCAATCGAGAGATCCATTTCCGAGGGAAATCGTATCTGAGTTGCATATTCTGGCACTCTAACAGATTCTCGCGCTGAACGAATCTCGATGACATCTGTGTCTGGCTTCGATCACGAATATCCTTAAAGAAAGTATGATCGCCGGGGCGTTTCCAGCGTCCTTCATAAACACGCCTATCAACATTATAACGTAAATCGGCATTTTCCACACGATCTACAAGCGTAGAGTTATAAATATCGCCTCCCATTCGGTAACCAAACGACAGAGTGAGCGTCAAACTCTTATAATTGAACATCGTATTGATATTACCTCGCAACTTCGGGTCTTCCACGCCACACGCCACACGATCAGCCGCATTCCATTTATATGTGGCATTTCCGAAACGGTCGCGATAGAGTTCTTTTCCGGTACTGGGGTCGATACCATATGACGGAACGACATAGATAGTGCGTAAGGCCTCGCCCTCGCGATATAAGAAATTAGGATTCGATCCGCCTCGCATCTCCAATTCTTTATTGGCTTCTTTCAACGCATCGGAGATGCGGAGGATACGGTTCGTCTCGTGTATCATACTGAATGACAAGGTCCAATTGACATTCTTCCCGCGTAACAGATAAGCCATTGCCGATAGTTCGAATCCCTGATTACGCACCTTCCCTACATTAGCCGTGTAACTTGGGAAACCATTTGCCAATGGGAGATTCATTTCCGACAAAAGATTATCGGTCGTATTGCGGTAAATATCGGCCGTAAGCTTGAACTTACCGTCAAGAATACCAGCCTCGAAACCCAAATTCCACTTGTAAGTACGCTGCCATTCCAAATCTTTGTTTGCAATACCCATCAGATGCGTACCGAACCAATAGCGGTATCTGTCATCCATATAATATTGATAAGTCGACAAAGCTTGATAAGGATTAAAATTCACAGCTCCCGTCACAGCATATGAACCTCGTACTTTCAAACGATCAAGCCAGACTAAATTACGCAGGAATTTCTCACGATTAATATTCCATCCTAAACCAAAAGAATAAAACGGAGCAAAACGTTTGTTCTTACCGAACTGCGAGGCACCATCTAAGCGATAGGCCAAGTCGGCAAAATAGCGGTTATCGTAAATATAATTCACATTGCCTGTCAAACCGATACGGCGATTGAGTAAATCCGTACCGACAGGCTTCCCTTTCTCTTCATATTGGAGAGCCATTGACAACTGTTTGAATTTCGATTGTGGAAAACCTTCCATCACGAACGTGTATAATTCCGATTGCTGTTGTGCCAAATTATAGTTGAGTCCAGCAAATAATGTGTGCTTATCTCCGAATCGATGTGAATAGTTCAACGTAATATCCAAATCATAACTCAAATCACTTCCTGTAGAATACCGGTACTGTCCTTTCCTGAATATCTTATCCTCTGAATAGTCCTTAAAATCTGTATGACCGGCAGGTTTGAAAACATCCCTCGAATTGAATCGTTTAGAGATACCGAACCGAGACCGAATGACAAAATCCTCCCACGGACGCCATTCAAGATTGAAATTATTAAAAATGACCGTATTCCTCTGCCTATTTACTACATCGAGAGTCGCATTATACATCGGATTCTCAGGAGCAGGATTGAAGAAGTTTTCATTTTTAGACTCAAACTCCCGGCGCATTTTACCAAACTTATCTCGCTCTGTCCAATAAGGATTCAAATAGACATAATTCCTGAAAGAACCATAAGGCGACTCGTCAGCTACCGTATTTCCTATTTCTAAATTATTGGTGAACAAGAGATTCTTGTGTTCATACACCAGATTAATGGCCCCATTGAAAGTCTTACGTTGAGATCCTTTCATCACTCCCTTCACATCATTGTATTGCAAAGAAACTGCATATCTGAAACCGTCGGCATTACCTCCTTCAATCCGAAAATTATGTCGGTGTCCAGCCCCTATCTGTACCGGTTTTGACAACCAATAAGTATCTACGCCTCTTTCTACTTCTTCGAGCATTGTATTGTATCTTTCGCGCAAACTCATATCCACGTTGGCAAATCCACTATTGTATAAACCAGCTTCAAGTTCCAATTGCAATTTCTCGCGAGCATTCAATACATTGTAGCCTGTCAAATCAGGAGTTTCGAGATTGAGACCTCCCCTATAAGACAAACGCAGCCTGCCGATTTCCGGACGCTTAGATTCGATGACAACGACTCCATTAGCACCACGCGAGCCATAAATGGCTGTAGCCGAACCGTCTTTAAGAATCGTTACAGAATTGATATCTTCGTCATTCAAATCTCGCATACGAGCCAGTGATATTTCTACGCCATCCAAAATAATTAGTGGTGTGTTCAAGTCTACACGAGTCTCATTCTTTAAATCTTCCACGGTCGGTAAACTCGATGTTCCCCTGATCTGCACCGTAGCCAGATGATTAGGGTCTCCGCCGAAATTATTATTCTCCAAAACGTTGAACGTAGGATCGATATTTTTCAACGTAGAAATGATATCACGCCCTTTGAACGATTTCAGTTGTTCATTGTTTATCGTTGCCACAGAACCAGTAAAACTCTCACGGCTCTTGCGGAAAATACCCGTCACCACAACATTATCAAGCGACTTGGTCGTGGATATTAGGAAAATTCTACCGTCGGATGATGCATCCACGATCTCTGTCTTCATACCCAAATATGACACCTGCAACTGCCGACCCACAGGTGACACATCAAATCGGTAATTACCATCAATATCAGTAACACCCCCTATCTTGGTACCTATGATTTTGACCGTTGCACCAATAATAGGTTCACCGTCTTCTTTTGACAGTACACATCCTTTAATAATCCTTGTAGAACCTTGTTTCCGTGATTCCTTTTTCCGAATCACATTCACCGTTTGTCCATCAATATCATATGTTAACGGTGTCTCTTTCAGAACGTAGTCCATTACCTGTCTGAACGACGCTTTCTGTACACGACCGTCTACTTTATAAACGGCAACATCATCATAAGCAAACAGAAACTTATAGGCGGTCAGTTTTTCAAGACGCTTGAACACCGATGGCAACTGCTCGTTATGGAACGTAATGGTCAGTAGCTCGTCCTGTGCAGCATTTAGTGGTAATACGATCAGACCCAATATCAAAAAGAGAGTCAGGCGGAATACTTTCATAACGCACGATGGTTTTAGAGTTATTATTACAGATTCAGAGGTATCTTCCTCCTATATTTGATACATACAAACAAAAAAAAAGTTACGGAAAATGCAAAAAAATTATTGCTGTTCGATAAAAAATATATCCGAACAATAACATACGCGTCATTCCGGAGAGAATAAAAAACTCGTCATAAGTCATACAGACCTTAAAACAAATTTTAATAAAGCAGTCTCACAAACAGAAAGAACCTCAACTCTGAATACAACTCAACCTCATTTCCCCAACCTTCATAACGACTTTATTCTACATCATAAATACGCCAATTCGGGATAAGAAAGTAACCGAAAAGCGACTCTATCATTTATCTGCAAATGGAAAGAGAAGAGCTTTTTGTGAGAAAGCGGCTCAATTCATCGAAAATAAAGAAAAAGAAATCTTCTCAAGACGACAAGGAAGCGTTAATAAATAAGATATATTCTCTCTTTCCATTGGGAAGTGCAAATAAACAAAAATAAATTTCTTCTTTCCATTTAGAAAGTGTAAATATATTTAAATTTATTTGCTGTTTCCGATGGAATTAGAAGAAAAACAAAGATTTATGAACAATTCCAAGTGGAAACAGAGAAAAAAAGTATTTCTCGACAGGTTTCCGCAGATTGAGAATCGAAAAACGGAAAAGTTTATTCCGCCGGCAGAAAAACAACTTTCTTATCCCGAACAGGCGTATAAATATTGCCGCTTCGTAGAAGGTATAAAAGAGGATGGATAATAAATCTTAAACGAACAAGGCTTTTTTTCTTTTTTATTTATCTTTGTCTTTCATAAAGTAGAGTGTGTATGGATGGACACATTGATTTCGAACAAATATTCAAAACATATTATACGCAGTTATATTGCTTTGCCCGACAGATAATCAACGACGAACAAGAATGCCACGATATCGTAAGCGAAGCTTATGAAGACGTGTGGCGCAACATTGCATCGATCAGGAAAGAGACGGCTAAGGCATATCTCTATACCTGCGTGAGAAACAAAAGCATTAATCGCCTTAGACATAACAACACGCATCGGCAATATATTGAATATTGCAAAAAAATGACTGCTCCCTACACCAACAGTGATGATCTGAATGAAAGACTGGAAAAAGAACGGCTCATCAACGAAGTTGTAGAAACGATGCAACCTCCTATCGGCGATGTGCTGCGGGCTTGCTTCATAGACAGGAAAAAATATTATGAAATTGCAAAAGAAATGGGAATCAGCCTGAGTCTTGTGAAAAAGTATATGACAAAAGCTATCGCCATCATCAGAGAAAACATACAAAAAAAGACTTAAATCCGTAACCTTATAAAGTGTAATGTGTAGTATTTATATATTGAGAAAATGAAGAAAGACTGTCATACATTATCAGATGAGGAAACTCAGAATAAAGCTATAGAAATGTTCGAGAATATTTCCGAGATCAGTGATGAAGAGATTGAACACATCGACTCCAATCCTAAATTACTCGAAATATACAGAGATCTGTTTTCTGTTAAAAAAGTAATGTTCCAAAGCGGAACTTCTTTAAACGTACAAGCACGTTATGATGCATTCGTTCGTAACCACCACCTATATACACGCATCAGAAAGAGAGCAGTCATATTAGGATTGTCTGTCGCATCTGCTGCGGCTATCATTATCATAGTATTGACACTCCATTTCAAAAACCGAACCTTTCCTTCTGGTTATGGCCAGTCACAAATAACATTTCTGGCTGATAAAACAGCCAAACCCATTACAATCAGCGGGAAAACAATACAGACTGTCAAAGTGGGAAAAGAAACGAATAACAGAACTTTAGATGTAGCATCGCTCACTTCCAACATTGCCGACGTATTCACCGTGACAGTTCCGAAAGGAGACGTTTATACGATTGTGCTCACTGATGGTACAAAAGTGTATTTACACCCTGACAGTCGCCTCAGATTTCCTACTGATTTTTCACGAAGCGAACGGACTGTGGAACTTATAGGAGAGGCCTATTTCGAGGTGACACACGATGCAAGTCGCCCATTCAAAGTTAAAGCACAAGGCATCACCACTACAGTCCTTGGCACCGAATTTAATATATGTGCCTACCAAGGATGTTATCCCTATGTAACATTAGTTTCAGGAAGTGTGAAAGTAAGCAGTACTCGAAAGACGATTATTATAAAACCCGGAGAACAAAGCGCTTTAACCGATAATGGGAATTTGAAAGTGTCTAAGGTTGATACCGATTCTTATACATATTGGCGCGACGGTTTCTTCTACTACGACAACGTTTCCTTGGAAGAGATTATGTTACACTTAGGCCGAACATACAATATGTCTGTTGAGTTTCTGTCTCCTCAAACAAAAGATTACAAAATACATTTTGTTGCCAAACGATCGGAAAAGATTGATGACATAATACGAATTCTCAATAAAATAAACCGCGTTCATATTGTCCGCAAAGAAAATCTCTTAATAATAGAATAATAATATTTCTCTAAATAGCTGCTATCTCTGACAAAATTTCTTTAATCTATCCCATCAGCTTACTTCTTCATCGGCGCAAATTCTATTTTTACCAGTACGGGATAATGGTCCGACGGAATGCGGCGAATAAACCTGCCGAACTTGATTTCCTTCGGCGCCTGATTACTGCGCAACATCTGTTTATCTGTGCTCTCTGCCCAATAGCTATTGGTAAGAATGCCATAATGCCGTACTTTAAACCTCGGCGAAAGAAAGATATGGTCAATACGACTGTCTGTTTTCAAATCAGGTTTGAAGTCATTAAATGTTCCGTTCTCTGCAAAACGCTGTTCAGCACTTATATATGCATCTTTAAGGATGCCTGAATCAGAGAGAATACGATAAGTCTCATCGGTTTGATCAACATTGAAATCACCAGTAAGAATGACGGGAATCCGATTTCCTGCCATCTCTTGAATCTTTCTGATAACAAGCTTTGTCGCCTCTCTACGGGCCACGACTCCTACGTGATCCATATGAAGATTGAAGAAATAAAACTGTCGTTTCGTCTGCTTATCTTTGAATTTACCCCAAGTACAAATACGTATACAAGCCGCATCCCAACCTAATTTGGGTTTGTCGGGTGTTTCATTGAGCCAGAAGTTTCCGCTGTTAAGCAGTTCGATATTATCTTTCTTGTAAAAAATAGCAGAATGTTCGCCTGCCTCTTTGCCATCTTCACGCCCTATGCCGATATAGGCATACCCTTGGAGCAAGCGCATCATATCACGCAATTGGTGTATCAACGCTTCTTGTGTTCCGAAAATATCAGGCTGTTCAAAGTTGATCATATCACAGATAACAGGACATCGACGCACCCATCCGTTACCTGCCTGTACGTCGCCAGGGTTATCATAGCGGATATTATAAGTTCCTACAAGAAGTTTTTGTGCATAAAGAACTGTCGCAACAAACAGAAACAAGAATAGAAACAGTTGTCTTTTCATATCAATTCAAAAAGATAGAATATTATTCTGCAAAGGTAATACTTATTTATTTCAGACGACTCCGTCACTGAGTTAATTTCAGTCGCAGACTGTTGAGTACCACGCTGACGCTGGAAAAGGCCATTAATGCACTCGCCCACATCGGCGTTATTTGGAAATTGATACCGAAAATGTATAATACTCCGGCAGCCAGTGGAATACAAACAATGTTGTAAACGAACGCCCAGAAAAGGTTTTCGTAAATCATCCACACAGTCTTTCGGCTCAATCGAATGGCCGAGGGAATCTTACGGAGGTCGTCGCTCATCAACGTCACCTGCGCCACATCCATTGCCACATCGGTGCCCCGCCCCATCGCAATACTCACATCGGCCAAAGCCAGGGCTTGGGTGTCGTTGATGCCGTCACCGACCATCGCTACTCGTTTACCCGACTGCTGCAAACGACGCACTAGATTTTCTTTATCCTGTGGCAAAACTTTGCTCTGATAATACCTAATTCCGGCTTTCTCAGCCCAGTAACGAGCTGCTTCCTCTTTATCGCCACTCATCATATATACTTCCACGCCGTGTGATTGCAGATCGGCCATCGCCTCACGAGCATTGGGTTTGAGTATCTCACGTACTTCAAATGGCAAACCATCGGCTTTTGTAAAATCAATATTCCGGTTGGGAATGGTGAGCGTTCCCGTTTTATCGATGACCATTGCATTAATCGCTCGCAGACTTTCAAGAGCCGTTGCGTCTTTAATCAGAATATTATTCTGCGCCGCCTTACCGATACCCACCATCAAAGCTGTAGGCGTGGCCAGCCCCATTGCACAAGGACAAGCGATGACCAATACCGCAACAGCCGACAGAACGGCTTGCGGAAGAGCTACACTGCCACCGAAGATCCACCACAACAAAAACGTGAGCAGAGCTATACCAGCCACTGTGGGCACGAAGACGAACGCCACTCGATCTACGACTCGCTGCACGGGAGCTTTCGATCCTTGGGCCTCTTGTACCATCCTGATGATATGGGCCAACGCCGTATTCTCTCCGATCTGCTTGGCACGGAAACGAAATTTACCTTGCGAAACGATTGTTCCGGCCAGCACCTGCGATCCGCTCTGCTTCAATGCAGGCGTAGGCTCGCCCGTTATCATACTTTCATCCACATAAGCTCCGTCGGCAAGCATAAAACTTTCGGCCCAAGTTACGGTGCCATCTACCGGAACTTTTTCGCCGGCCCGCACTTCAAGCAAATCTCCCAAGGCGATGGTCGACAACGGAACCTCTTCCGTTTCATTGCCGCTGACGATATGGGCCGTCTTCGGCGATAGTCCCATCAGCTGCCGAATACTACTCGCCGTACCGTTTTTGGCTTTCTCTTCAAGTAGTCTTCCCGTGAGCACGAAGGTAATGATCATTACCGAAGCATCGAAATACGTGTGCCACTCAATTCCCCGACTACCCCAAACCGATGCCCCCAAGAATATGTTGAATGTGCTGGACACGAAAGCAATACCCGTAGACAGCGCTACGAGCGTATCCATATTAGCTGCCCCGTGACGCAGTTGTCGCCAAGCAACGACATAAAACTCTCGCCCACAATACAGCAGATTGGCCAGCGCAAGGAGCAGAACGACTTGGTTAGCCACATCTTTCGAACCAACGTCGAGCCATCCCATCGAGATCGACACACACAACGTAGCAAACAACCAAGACAACATTGTCTTACGGAAAAGTTGGCGATACTCGCGGCGTTCAATCTCCACAACCGACCGGTCAGTCTCAATCACAAGATCATAACCTATTCCGTTGATCTCACTCTTCATCTTTTCGAGTGAGATTCGGGCCGGATCATATTCTACCAAAGCGCTACGTCCAGGCAAGCTAACAGCTGCCGAATCCACGCCTGGCAGCGACCTGAGTTTCCGTTCCACATTGGCAGAACACGAAGCGCACGCCATTCCTACAACAGGTATTGTCTTTTTTTCCATTGTTCACACCTTTCGATTATTACAAAAATAAATAAAAAAGCGAAATATTCATGCCTTTTCATCGAAAAATAATACTTATTTAACGTGAATTCAATGCAAACTCTTTTCGCAGAATAAGTCATTTATTCTTCCCTTGCTCACAATCAGTCAAGGGAGTTTTCTTTTTCCGCTCCTCATTTGTCATCTCTCTGAACACCGACAACACAATAGGCAGCGTGAGAATCGTGGCACAGATGTCGCTCATCGGCTGCGACATCTCCACACCAGCGAGGCCGAAGAAACGAGGAAAGATGATGACAAAAGGAATGAAAAACAGTCCGCTGCGCGCCGCTGCAAGCAAGTTGGCCCGCCACGGTTTACGAATGGTTTGCAGAAGCATATTACCCAGCATAATCAGTCCGCATAAAGGCAGCGTCGAGAGCTGCCAACGCAGGGCATCGCAACCGATATCAATCACATCGGAATCACGCCGGAAGAGATCAATAATGCCGTCAGAGAAAATCCAGCTCAATACCGAACACGCCGCAAGAAATATTGTGCTGAACTTCACGCTGAACCAAAATCCCTCTCTGACACGTGCATAGAGCTGTGCACCATAGCAAAAACCGCAAAACGGCTGGAAGCCTTGTCCAAAGCCGATAACCGTCGCCATCACCATCATTGTAAATCTACTGACAATCGACATTGCTGCAATGGCCGCGTCACCGTAGACACCTGCCCCAACATTGAGCATCACCGTAGCTAACGATGTCAGACCCTGGCGCAACAGAGAGGGTGTTCCTCCGGCTATAATCTCGCGTAGATAGATCGGCGACCACGAGAAGTTGCACCACCGGATACGAATACTTCCGCCGCGATGCGTCATCCGAAGCAAGATCAAAAAGCTCGAAATCTGTCCGATTACAGTAGCAAGTGCGGCCCCACTCACACCCATTCCAAAACCAAAAATAAACACCGGATCGAGTACTACATTGAGAACGGCTCCCGCTACAATACCACGCATTGCATAATTGGCATTTCCCTGGAATCGCATCTGATTATTAAGCGTAAGCGAACTCGTCACAAACGGTGCACCAAACAATACAATTCCCATATATTTCTCAGTATAAGGAAGAATGGTCGGCGTACTTCCGAGCATCACCGACAACGGAGACAGCAGCGCTTCACCCACAACCAAGATCACGATTCCCGTCAAAAGAGCATAAAAGAAAGCTGTGGCGGCCATCACTTCGGCATTCCGATAACGCTTCGCTCCTAATTCGCGGGAGATGTAATTGCCTGATCCGTTACCGAAAAAGAAACTGAAAGCCTGAATGAAAAACATCACAGAGAAGACGATCCCCACAGCAGCCGTAGACTGGGTATCGATCTTTCCCACGAAAAAAGTATCTGCCACGTTATACAAACTGATGACAAGCATACTGATAATGGTAGGCACTGCCATCGTGCCGATTACCCGATGAATAGGCCCCTGAGTAAGAAACGTATAATTATCTCGCTCTATTTTCATTCTCATCTTTCGCCAATTAAGAAATCTTTGCATTCTTTTATAAGTTGCAAAGATAACGATTAAAAGAGTATGAAATATGGAAACGAATCAATTTAATGGTGTTTTAACACTCCGAATCACTCACTAACGCGTCAGCGAGAACTTCACGCTAAGACCGAAGTCGTGTGTTGCCGTGGGATAACTCGTACTGCTCAGAAGTGGGATATTGGTCTGATGATCATAATAAAAACTCATTGTAAGAAGACGAGAAAGTGTGTAATCGGCCATCAAACTCAGTTTGAAAGCCGTATTCCCACTACCGGCGACACTGGTTATCGTAGCTATATTGCGGGTGATGGATGCCTGACGGCGATAGCTGAGATCACAACGCAGATTGAGTTCGTGATTTACCCCGTTTCCAACTAACGGCTTTTCGGGTTGCGATTGACGGTCTTTTGCAGTGCGTTTAACGGTCTTTCGCGAGGCGTTTAACGGCAAGTGAGAGCCGAACAAACGTAAGTCGTTGATTTTATAACCCATACCCAACACCCAATCGCGGCTGACGGCCTCGTTGATTTGCACACTTGTCATACTGAGCGACAATATTCGGGTAGTTCGATATTCTATTTTTGCAGTGAAGTTGTTTTGAAATGTCATATCGATTCCGAGTAATGGTGCGAATGCTTCATTGATACTCACTGTCGAAACGTTGTATTTGCTACTGGGAATAGGTACCCCCGTGGCGGCATTGGATATGAAACCGAGTCCATTCATATACTCTACGAATGTACTGTAAGAACTGTATGAACCAACAGCATAAACGCTTTTATAAGCGTGATTGAGGTTAATGCTTTTGAAAACGCTGCTGAACCACGGCAGTTGCGATAATCCGCTGTAACGCAAAGTCCAGTTAGGCAGCATACGGGTAAGGGCCGGGAAGATGCTCAAAACCTTTCCGCCCATCGCCGTATATGTAGAAAGAAAAGCCGGAATCATTACATCCGCACTATAAGTATTCACTTTCCCGTTAACCGGATCGAACTTCCGACCAGCCAACGAAGTACCTTTCGGATAAATGGCATCGGTATATTGTGCTTCCACCCGATTGCGGAAATCGGATAAAGAATGGCAGAAACGCTCGAAAGAAGCGCTCCGATAACCGCTTGAAGCATTTCCGATACCCTCGAAACTGCTGCCGATCGAGATTGTGGTCATCGTAAATGTGCCACTCTCTGTGGTGGGACTGCCGGCATACATATACTGAATGCGCCGGGCACGCGATATCATTCTACTGGCATTAAGGTTAATTTTGAGATTACGAATGGGCTCAAGCACAGCACGAATTTGCAAGTCTTCCGTTCGGTTCGACGTGGCCGGTGTGGCAACAGAGTCGTTCATCAGCAACCAATCGTTGGCCCGTGCACGATCGATATACGAGTCGTCGACCAATCCGAAAGCGAAATCCAGTCCCGGACTCAATGCGCTCGTGCCGCGAGTTTGACCGAATGCGTCACCTATTGTAGGCATAAACCCCGGTAACGACATTGAAAACTGATTACGATAATAGCCACTGACGTCACGTACGAGCATCAACACACGGGCTAAAGTCTGTGCCGTACGATACCAATGCTTGGTTTCCAACGGCTCTTTCGGCGTGACGGTGAGCTTCAATTTGATGACAGAATCTACCTTATTAATAATATGTAGGGTGTTGTCATTCAGTTTCCGGAATTTCAGTTTGAACGTTTTCCCGTCCTCGGTGCGGGCCAATACGGTAATACGCCGCGTGTGCTTGTTGTGTAAAACATCGATAGCGGTGTCGGGCCGAAGCATTATCTCACGCTCGAAACTACGCTGATTGCGCGGCAAAGTACTGTCGAGCATATCGCGATTGCGATTTTTCGGCGCTCGTTTCCTGTTGTTGGAAGACACTAATCTGCTGAATCTCTCGTTGGCTTTGCGTAGAAACGGAATATGATTATACAGTCGTTCGAAACTGAAAGAACCATTAATATTCAGGTCACGATTTATTGAAATGGTATTGCCTAAGGAGGTTCCGTCATCCAAATTGGTGCCGCGTACCCAGTTATAAGTCGCATTGTAATTGGCGTCTGCATTTATCCAGTCGAAAATCGGAATGAGATTGAGCGGCAACTGGTATGAAAGCGAGAAACGTTGAGCATAATCTAAGGGTGTACCCAGGTGCAGAATGCTGGTCCAGACAGAGTCTTTCCAGGCTTGATAACGGTCAGGATAGAGATCTTTGTTTACTGGAGTGTAAGGCTGTTCTATCTCTGCGTGGGTCGCACTGTGGTAGTTGAGATGCAGATTACGCGTCAAATCCCAGCGTAAAGATAAGTCACGATTCCACTGAAATTGCGAATTGAACGTCAAGGGGAGCTTCGTGCCCGTGGTATTTTCCATATCCCGCTCTTGCAATTCATAGTAATTGCGGTTAATGTCGCTGTTGAACGCGATGTTCTGAGGCAACCAATTGAATCCGAATTGGCGCACGATATCCAACCATTTGGATCTGTTGTGGATCCCTCGAAAGAGTTCCAAGGGCCTATATACAGGTGTCCAACTGTAAGAAAGAGCCCCTTTCCAATTGTCTTCTCGTTCATATACAGTGGTCTTTCCGCTTGTATAGCGGTGCGAGTGACTGTAAGAGAGGGAAAAATTAGCAGGATCATAAGGCATCGGATGCCGCTTGGTCTGTATGCCTACACGCACATTCGAGAGCGCAAAGTTGGTGTTCGTGGTCTTCGTCACGGCAATACGTTCCAGCGAATCGCGCTCATTTGGGGTGCGGATGGCCTCAAGTGCCTCTTTCAATTCCATATCATTATCAAGCGGATTATATTTCGGGCGCAGCTCTTCTTTTGTTACAGAGTAGTAAAGCGGTGCACTAACTTTGGCCTTGTCGGGGAAAAACTTACCCAATTCAAGGCTTGTTGTCACGCTGTAAGTCTTGTAATCGTCGGTAGATCGCTCGTTAACACCCTGTTCCAAACCGCCGAATCCGTTGGTCATATAACGTCCTTGAACATTCAACTGACCAAAATCCGAAAGCTGCATATTGAGATTTCCCTGCGCCGCCCAGCCTCCTTTATTATTATAGTCACGCAGTCGCAATTCGTTAACCCACACCTCTCCCGACTTCACCTGCGACGACTTATTACGCACACCGATAATCATTGTCTTGACTTCTCCCAATGTCGGGTTTCCCATAATGCTCATTTGATTACCTGGATGACTGTCATCGAAAGCACTGAACACGTGATTATAAGATGCACGACCTTCATTCTTAGCTACATTTCGGGCCTTTTTCAACTTGGTAAAAACCCGCAATGGGATGTCAAGCATATTGTCCTCGGGCCATACCTGACGGCTACTCGCTGCAGAACGAATGCTGTATTTGCCTGGCGGAGTGAGCTTCAGCGGTATCTCATATTCGTAATAGTTGTTCTTATAATCGCTTCCCAAACGGACGAACACGGCCAATTCGTCGTTTGAAAGACCTGTCGTATTCTGCTCCATCGCATTCGCGTGAACAAACATCTGCAATCGTCTGTATTGCCGAAGATCTAATGCTGTATTCTTGTAAACAGCTTTTGCCTCGCCCGCTCCTAAGTTTTTAACCACCAAACTCAGTGCCTGCTCATTACTTTCCACCAACTGCGGCTGCGTGGGATCGAGTGAACGCTCGATTCCCGGAGGCAAAACATAATTGACAGGAACCTTATCTCCGTTCTCTTCTACATTGACAGCGCTCATCGTCAAGGTACCGGATTGCGGCACAGAGTTATCTAAATTCTGTTCGTACACACGCCATTCACCCCGCACAAGGTCAAGATTGGCAAAGCGAAGAACCACCGGATGACGGAAACCCGTTAAAAACATACGCATAAACCGAATGCTGGTGAAATCGCTGATGCCACCTTCCCGCCGCTCATATTCGGACAAAGGAATACGAAACTGATACCAAGTTTCTACCTCATCTTTCTTTCCATTGCGCAGCGAAGGCATCACTTCACGTTTATCTACGATGTGATTGCGCCCCACGACAAGGTCTGCTGGACGAATGGAAAGATGATACTGATAATATTTCTCATACTCATTGAGCGTGTAATCTTGGTTGATATCCTCTACGTCGGGCGTAGTTTTATAAGACGTGTCATAGCGTTCGGTGCGGCTGCTTGTATCGGGCGAGTTGCCCTGAGGATTGTTGATGTATTTATATCTACGCAGAATAGAAGCCTGCATCGCATCATAATCGCTGCCGCGGAAATAATGATAGTCGTCGTGAGCAACGTCCCGACGAATCGAATCAAGCACAGTTGAGTTCACTTTTGCCTGCACAGCGCTGATAAACGACTGATAAGGACCGAACGAAAGTTCCTCTTCGTCATTCAGTCCGTTATATCCTACGTCCTGTAAAGCACGACTTCCACCACTCGTTGCGAATGCATACGTCACTGTAGATTGCGTCGGCACCTTACCCCATTGCGTCGTAACGAAAGTTGACGAACCGTCGACGGGCATCCCGCTTTCATAAAATTTCTTCCCGTCTCGCAGCACATCTTCACTCACTTCACCCAAATTGATGTAGAAATCACCGCCGTATTCGCCGGCATTCGGCCGTTTGGCAGACTCGATAAAGGGATCGAGCATCCAGAATTCGATATACTCCACGTTGGCGGTTTCAAAATCATTTGTATCCAATTTACGCATCATTCCACCCCAATGCTGCGTCGGATTGTTAAGCGTTCCATCGGAATTGAGGTCGGGATTGAAGTTATACGGCCCGCGTTCGTTAGGATAATAGGCAATATTCAATATCGGAATCGTAGACACACCACCATTATAGCCACTCACATCACGATTGGGAAAGAGATCGCGTACATACACTTCGCGCACGTAATGATTAGAAAGCTGGTCGAGATCGCTCTTGATATGCGCAGGCGTTAACGAACTGCTGCGACGCGTAAAGAGCGGATCGATGGTATACCAAGCCATCTGACTGCGGTTGAATCCGCTGCGAAGCGACGTTTTATCGCGATGTTCGGCAAACATAGAAGGCACGCTCGACAGCGTCCAAGATGTCGGAGTACTCACGTCAATAACCGACTTTGTATTCTCAAAGTCGTCTAAATAAGAAGCATTATCTTGTGTTCCGCTGTTTTGTCCGGCAATAAGCTGAGCAAATTCTCCCGTAAACGAGATGTTCGAAGGCCTCGTAACGTGAAGAAATGGAATCTTATCGAGCATATTGGTCAACCACTGACTCTCTTTCTTCCAGTTGAGATTGACGCCCCAAAGCGTGTTGTTTAGCGGTTCCGCACCCATCGTTACCTTGTTGGTCAATGCCTGTTCGGACAAGTGTTGAATAGTTCCGCTGAGCTGAAAGTCTTTTGTGAAGTTATATTCCCAATTCATTCCGAACATCGTTTTGCGCCGTTGACCATAGTCGGTATTGCTTTCGAGCGACACATTGACGGCTGTTCCCGCATCGAGAATACTCTGATTGAGAATGGTTACTTCTCCCGCACTGTAATCAACGCTGTAATCTGTTCCTTCGGTAAGCCTCACACCGCCCGCAGTAACCACGACCGACCCGGGAGGAACATTGGTCGCACCGAGCGAAATGACGTTAGCTGATGTGCCGCGGAAGTGTCCCGAGAGCACAAACTTATTCTTTTCGGCTATCTGCTTAGCAACAGTCTTCGTACTATCGTATAGTTCCGTGAAGCTGTATCGCGCTGCTTTGTCGGCCGATACACCGTGACTCACGAGATAGTGATATAGATATTGCCCGAAAGGTTCAACTTTGGGGAAGAACACCCGACCATTATTTACCGTGTAACCCTCAACAAAATCAAAGTGTCCGTTGGCATTTGGCCTGTTGTTTTGATCCAGACGGTCGGCGCCGAGCAATCTGATCAGCGGCTGATCTTTTACACTCGGCTCGGGAAGATAAGTGAGATAAACACCCGTTGTATCGCTCTGATATTTCACATCAAGCTTAAACCGATTGCGTTCGACAGTAGATGCAAGATAATAAACGTTTTTCATCATCAAGTCCCAGTTACCCTGAGCCGGCGAATTACCGGTATTCTTTAACGACTTAACAAAGAGTGCTTGGCGCGTATCAGTGATATCCGAAGCAAATTCGCCCACTTGATAAGTCTGCCCGCCATAAGTGTATTCATAAGCTACGGCCAACACCTGATCGGTTTGCAATCCGGCCCGCAGCGATAAATAGCCCAACGCCGAATTCACCGTATATTCCGATGAATTGAGAAGCCTGGCACTGGCTATCTTCTCATAGTCACTACCACCCGTAAAATGACCGATCGCATCAAGAACAGCCGACGTTTGATCAATATCGCGCGCCGCAACGTAGGGCCCTACCATTGCTGCATATTCCGTATTAGCTTTGTTCGACGGTACGTTTCCCGATGAATTCCACAGCGGATTGGATATTTTTTGATTCTCACCCAAGTCCGTCAACGCCACGATATTACGCGTATTGGCCGTTGTTCCGGTTTTATTCGTCACCCAAACTTCTACCCGATTCACGCGGATTCCGGTCGTGACGTTAGGCAACGAAGCCATTCCCGCATCGTAACGGTCGCGAAAATATTGGGCAAGAAAGAAATGTCGGTTTTCCTCATAATTTGCAACATTGATTTCAAAAGGTGTAAGCTGCACACCGCCTCGCGATGAAACGGTCTTCGAGGCACTTTTCTTCTGCGAGGCAACCAATTGTAATTTCAGCTTGCCGAACTGCAAATCCGTCCGAATCCCGAATAAAGATGTGGCGCCGGTAATGAGCGATGAGTTGGACGGAAACGACACATTACCTCCTTCGATCAACTTAACGATCTGATCTTCTTTGCCTTCGTATTTCAGTTTTAAGTTCTGCGCATCGAAGTCAAACGTTGCATCCGTGTTGTAATTCAAGTTCATATTCACCCGATCGCCAACGCGTCCATTCACATTCAGATTGATTTTCTCATCGAAATCCAATGCAGTGGTACGCCGGTTACGAATAGGCAGCGACGGATTATCGATACTCGTCAGTCGACCACCTAACTTCAGTTCGGCTGTTCCTTGTGTTTTAATGCGCACTCCACCCGGACCGAAGATCTTTTCAGCGGGTCCTAAGTCGAAGTGCATATCTGAAAAGTCAAACTTCTCCTTGCCTTTCGCTTTGTAAATTTCAGTGTTTTTCGAGCGGAAAAAGGCCGATTGCTCACGCCGCTCGCTCCATTTGAGATATTCATCGGGTGTCATCATCACGGGCGCTGACACATAGGTACCACCGATTTTGGTACCAATGATATACCGATTGAGCGTGTCATTATAAACCACCGACTGTTTTAGATTTTCCGGACGATGTAAATCTGTGGGGCGTACATCCAAATCCGAGAGCGTGACAGGCATCGTTCGTTGTACTTTCCAGCGCGGATGCAACAGCGAATCAGGCACTGTGTCTTCGTCCATCGACACGGGTTGACTTTTTACTTTCAACCCTTTCAGCTGCACGGAGTCACGTTGTTGTACCGACGTTTTCGGTCGTTGCCGTTGCCGTCTGTCGTTTTGCTGCACAGGCACAACAACGGCATAGCTCGCCAAAACAATGGAGAACAGCAACAATATCGTGCAATATACAAAAGACTTCCGTGCCAATTTAAAATTAAAAATGAATTATCGAGAATGAATGCGATGTACAACTGGCGCATTACCAATTCTCAATTCGCTATTTAATCTGCTTCAATGCCAACTTCACTACTTGTTCGACAGGTATATCGGGCTGTGCTTTCAAAATCTCAACAACCACCTTCGATGATGGTGCCGGCGAGAAACCGAGCATTGTCAAAGCCGAAACGGCCTCATCTTTCACGTCGTTGTTCACCATCGTTACACTGCTTCCGTTAGCCGGGAGTTCCTGAGCAATACCCGCAGAAACAATTTTATCGCGCAGATCCACGATGATACGCTGGGCCGTCTTCAATCCGATTCCCTTCACAGTCTTCAGCATCCGTTCGTTGCCTGACGATATGACGTCGCACAACTCACTCGGAGTCATCGCCGAAAGCATCATCCGTGCCGAATTGGCACCTACCCCCGACACCGTGACCAACAGCCGATAAAGCTCGCGTTCTTGCTTGGATGCGAATCCATAAAGCGTATACGCATCATCACGACCACCTGTTACGATATTCTCTTCAACGTAGAGCTTCACTGATTTTTGCCCCTGAACGGCACTATACGTGTTGAGTGAGATATTGAGTGCATAGCCCACACCTGCCGCTTCGATAACGGCCAACGCGGGAGTAACCTCGACCAGCTCTCCTCTTATGTATTCAATCATAGTCGTTTAATTTGTAAATCACTGTCAGAATAACGTTTCCACACTACAGTTTATTGTATATATCAAGATGAAAAGGTGGACAAGCAAAAGGATAAAAGAGCTTAGCCGGAAACAGCATCTATCTTGAACGGCAAGGTAAATGGTTATAAACAGAGAAGACAAATCAATGATTTATAAATCAGATTGAAACGCTTTCCGATCGACCAGATATCTATCTGATTTTCAGATAATTACAAATCATATTGCGAAAAGGTGTCAATCGTCTTGCGAAAAGCTGTTAAATGGCGTGCGATTAACAGTTAGTCGCCGTACGTTTAACCGTTAATCGCAACATGTTTAACGACCAATCGGAAACTGCTTTTTATCTTATTGGAAATCAGACAGATAAGAATCTTTATACAAAGATATCCGCATCACGTTTGTGATACGGATATCTCATTATATGAAACGATTTGATTCGACATTAAAATCAGTTCATCCGCAATGTAATTAACATAAATCTGAATTATCGCTTGTTACAAGCGGTAACACTGCGGGTAGATGAACGGCAAAAGAGGAGGAGTAAACGAATTAACGCCCGACTCCCGATTGTCAACTTTCTTTCACTGTCTGTCGATAGAACTTGATGTCTTCGGCAATGAAATTCTGCACGAACAGGCTCTTGCCGACAACATTTTCTTCAGCCATACGAACGTAAACATTGGCACTCTTAGCGAAAAGTTCGGGCGCGCGTGTGGCATCATCGAGAATCAAAAGAGACATAATGATCTCGGCGGTCATATCGTAAAGGCGGCGCGCAAGCAAATCATTGACTTCCTGACTGCCACTTTCTTTCACGTAATTGATGCTCTGCTCATATCGCTTAACCATCTCTTCGACACGCACTTTGAGCGGATGCAGCTCCTCGGCTACCTCTGTTTCGAGCATCTCTTTCATCATCGTGAGATACGTTCCGTTAGTGATATAACGAATGGCAGCTACTACCTGCAACTGCGTTGTACCCTCGTAGATGGAGAAAATACGTGCATCGCGGTAGAGTCTTTGGCTCTTATACTCCATAATAAAGCCCGAACCGCCGTGAATTTGAATGGCATCGTAGGCGTTTTGATTGGCATATTCGGAGTTCATTCCTTTCGCAAGAGGCGTGAAAGCATCAGCTAATCGCGTGTATTTCTTTTGCTCTGCACGCTCTTCGGGGGTAAGTTTGCGCTCGCGGGAAATGTCATCCAGAGCCTTGTAGATGTCTACATAACGGGCTGTTTGGTATAAAATGGAACGGCCGGCATCTACTTTTGCCTTCATTCTCGACAACATATCATAAACAGCCGGCATCTCGATAATAGGCGTATCAAACTGTTTGCGCTCTTTAGCGTAGGTCAATCCCTCTGCATAAGCAGCTTGCGAGACGCCTACACTCTGTGCTGCGATACCCAGACGAGCACCGTTCATCAGCGCCATTACATATTTGATGAGCCCTAACCGGGTACTTCCACATAGCTCGGCTTTGGCGTTTTTATAGACAAGTTCGCACGTCGGAGATCCGTGAATGCCCAATTTGTTCTCTATGTGACGTACAGTTACGCCACCTTGACGCTTGTCATAGATAAACATCGACAATCCGCGACCATCTCGTGTGCCCTCTTCCGAACGAGCGAGAACGAGGTGTATGTCAGAGTCTCCATTGGTAATGAAACGCTTCACACCATTGAGCAGCCAACAATTGTCCTTTTCCGAGTACGTGGCTTTGAGCATAACACGCTGCAAGTCGGAACCGGCGTCGGGTTCGGTAAGGTCCATCGACATTGTTTCTCCACTGCAAACGCGTGGTATATACTTCTTTCTCTGCTCTTCATCACCGAATTCGTAGAGCGTTTCAATGCAATCTTGCAGGCTCCAAATATTCTGAAAGCCTGCGTCGGCAGATGAAACCATCTCCGAAGCCATTGAATATGGCGTAATCGGAAGATTGAGTCCGCCATACCGACGGGGCATAGAGATACCCCAAAGTCCGGCTTTTCGGGTTGCATCTAAATTCTCGTATGTCTTCGATGCATAGTGCATCCTACCGTCAATAAGGTGCGGTCCCTCTTGATCTACGGCTTCGGCATTGGGCTCGATGACGTTAGCGGCAATGTCGCCGGTAATTTCGAGCAGTCGGTTATAGTTCTCGATAGCGTCGTCGAAGTCAACAGGCGCATCCTCATATTTGTCTTTATCCTCAAAGTTGCGCTCTTTAAGCTCAACGATTCGCTGCATCAGCGGGTGCCGGAGATGAAATCTCAGCTCGGGATTGTCTGTATAATAATTTGGCATAGTTATCAATAAGCCTCACCCCCGGCCCCTCTCCAAGGGGAGAGGGGAGTGATATGCTTTGTTGGAAGCACACGGGAACTACTACTTCTTTAAATGTTTAACAATTGTTCTTTTATCTTTTGTAATACGGTTTGAAGGTTTCTGTCAACTTCATCATTGGTGAATCGAATGACTGTAAAACCTCGATGCTCGAGAAATTCAGTACGAATCGCATCGTCATTTTGCTATTCCGGCGTGCTATGATAGCCTCCGTCGACCTCAATCACCAATCTTCTTTCCAGACAAATGAAATCTGCAATGAAGTCGCCTATGGGATGTTGACGTCTTAATCTGAACCCGCAAGCAAGTTTCCTTAGTGCATTCCACAGTGTGGTTTCACTTCGGGTCATCTCCTTTCGGTTCTTTTTGGCAAACTCTTTCAGCAGATTATAGCGATCGGGTGCAGCCGTTGCGTATTCGTAGTCATTTCCTTTCTCTATCATAAAAAGTACAGCTAAAAAAGCATATCACTCCCCTCTCCCCTTGGAGAGGGGCCGGGGGTGAGGCTTACTTCTTATTTACTATTCTTCTTATAATACTTAATCAATTTCGGAACTACCTCTTCCACGCTTCCCACAATCACATAATCGGCAATCTGATTGATAGGAGCGTCGGGGTCATTGTTGATAGATATGATGATACCACTATCTTGCATACCTGCGATATGCTGTATCTGGCCCGATATTCCACAAGCAATGTACACCTTAGGATGCACAGTTACACCTGTCTGACCTATCTGTCGATCGTGCTCTACGAAGCCAGCGTCAACGGCAGCACGGCTTGCTCCCACCTCGCCGTGCAGTTCCTTGGCCAATAGAAAGAGCTGATCGAATCCCTCTTTACTGCCTACACCATAACCGCCTGCTACCACAATGGGTGCGCCTTTGAGGTTATGCTTAGCCTCTTCTACGTGCCGATCGATCACCTTTACAACGTAATCAACTTGCGGAACATATTTCGCAACGTCGGGATAAACCACTTCTCCCTTGTAGTTTTCATCCAAAACCTCGCGCTGCATTACGCCACTACGCACGGTAGCCATCTGCGGACGATGATCGGGATTGACGATTGTAGCCACGATATTGCCGCCAAACGCAGGCCGAATCTGATAAAGCAGATTCTCATAATGCCGTCCGGCTTTCTTGTCTTCATAGTCACCTATCTCCAACTGGGTGCAATCGGCGGTCAATCCACTGGTCAACGACGATGAAACACGCGGCCCGAGATCGCGCCCGATGACTGTTGCGCCCATCAGGCAAATCTGCGGTTGCTCTTCTTTAAACAAATTAACGAGGACGTCTGTATGCGGAGCCGACGTGTAAGGAAATAGTCCTTCAGCATCGAAAACAAACAATTTGTCCACGCCATAGGGCAGAATCTGATGCTCAACAGCACCTTTCAGCTTGGCACCTGCTACCACAGCGTGAAGCTGAACACTTAATTGATTGGCCAGTTTACGGCCTTTGGTGAGGAGCTCCTGCGACACTTCGGCCACTTTCGTGCCCTCAACCTCACAATATACAAATACGTTATTCATTTGCGTTTAGAGTCTATAAGTTTCTAAGTTTTTTGAGTTTCTGAGTTTTTAAGTTATTAAGTCTATTCCGAAACCAACTTAAAAACGAGTCAACTCATCAACTAACTAACTCACCCTATTATTTTTTCGTTCAACAATTCTTTGATCAATCCCTCCACATCGGCATCATCGGCCGTAAGCGTTTGACTCTCCTTGGCTTGGAAAACGATGTTTTGAACGGTCTTCACCTTGGTCGGCGACCCGCTCAATCCGCATTGTTCAGCATCGCCATCGACATCGGCCACACTCCATTGATTGAGAGTCAGATAAGGACGCTCATCATACAGACTTGCATAAGCATCATCTCCCTTGCGCTCCATCGGGCAAGTGGCACGTTTGTATTTCATCACCAACTTAGCGTTGCACGGCCTGCAAGGAGCTGCGCTGCCGTTAACCGTAATGACAACGGGCAATGGAGCCTCTACGGTTTCAACACCTCCATCGATATGTCGACGAATGGTGGCCACACCGTTTTCAATCTTCAAGATCTCTTCTGCATACGTAACCTGATTCAATCCCAACTTCTGCGCCACCTGAGGACCGACTTGTGCCGTGTCGCCATCAATGGCCTGACGACCTCCGATGATGATATCCACATCGCCAATCTTCTTAATTGCCGTGGCCAAAGCGTACGACGTAGCCAGCGTGTCAGCGCCGGCAAAAAGTCGATCGGTCAACAACCAGCCCGTATCAGCGCCTCGATAAAGGCCTTGACGAATGATTTCACCGGCGCGCGGAGGCCCCATCGTCAGCACGCCAACGGTAGATCCCGGGTGCTGTTCCTTCAAACGAAGCGCCTGTTCAAGTGCATTCAAGTCTTCGGGATTAAAAATCGCAGGCAAAGCAGCACGATTTACGGTTCCCTCCGCAGTCATTGCATCTTTGCCGACGCTTCTTGTGTCGGGTACTTGTTTGGCAAGTACAACAATCTTCAAACTCATATTAATATACTGTTATTGTGAAATTTCAGTGGCAAATGTACTACTTTTTTGTGTCGCAGCAAAATAAATAACTGTAAAAATGCACAAAATGGCTTGGCGTGTGCAGGCATATCGCCATACGTTCAGATTGAACCTATAAAACGATTCTCCCTCAATGATCATCGAGCATCTATAATATTGAAAATCAAATAGATACAATCCCCTTTTCAATTAGATGCTTTTTACCTTCCGTTTAACGGTTAAACACCCTGCGATTAACCATTAAACGCACGATGATTAGATGCTTTTCATAAAACGGGTTACGGCAAAGCTCAAATCTCCAATAATCTTTTCCATCCCCCGATGCCGAACTTCACATAGTCGGCTATCAGTTTATCAATTTCCGATTCGGTTATATCCGAACCTGTGGCAATCTCTTTCAACACTGAGATCCACAAACTGCAAAGAACCTGAATGAAGTGAGGCGAGATGTCGTCATTGATATGTGGATATTTCTTTTTCATTATTCGGATGTATTGGAAACCTGTTTCTCTCATCCGTTGTGTGAAAATACCAAGAAAATTTTGCAGCGAAGTGCCTGCGGTTTCGGTCATAAGGAGCCGTAACTCATCGCGATAGGGTTTCATCAAAGCATCTACCTGACCTTTCATCAGGTCGAAATAACGGTCGTATTCAAAGAGATCAGTCGTGAGATAAGTCTGACTTCGGTTCTGCATCAGATAATCTTCAAAGATCTGTAAGAGTGGAGCAAGCACGTGTTTCAGCAAGTCATCCTTGCTCTTAAAGTAGTTATAGATATTTCCTACGGCAACTCCCGACAATCGAGAAATGGTTCGTATAGAAGTGTTTTTTACTCCGTGACGGATAAATTCGTCGCGAGCCACCGAGAGAATCAGTGTACGAATGTCGGCCTTTTGTGTCTGCATTGTTTGTAATGGATATCTATTTCCCGTCAAAGCAATGCCGTCTCGGCGTGAGACGACACTGCAATGAGGGAGTAAGTTCACTTATTCCGCAAAGCTATGGAAGGCTCCTGGATTGCCTTGCACCGTGAAAACAGGACCTTTCACTTCTTTGGTTACGGGATTATACGTATAAAATCCGCTGGCTTTCTTATTGGCACTACCGAATACAATGAGGTTCTTGTGCTTGCCGATGGCGATTCCTTGCGGATTGGAAAGCTCCATATTGTCGATCTTCTGCATCGTTTTGGCACGCAGATCGATAATGGCCGGGAAACAGGTTATGCTCAAGTAAGGATTCGTCGCACCGTCGGGAGCCAGCTTGCTTGCATTGAGATAGGCATAGAGTTTGCCCTCGCCGGCATAGCAAGTGGCTGCAATGTATTCAGCATTGGTCACAGAGAGTCCTGCAACAGGTGTCTTATCAAGACGGATACAGTAGTCGGGATCGATTTCTTCGGCACCGTTTTTAATGCGCACTATACCGCAAGGGTATTGCGGAAGGAAGCCGAACGCACCCATACAAACGAAATATATATCACCATTTTCATCTTTGAAGATGGTGTTCGGGTCTATCGGGCGGGTCGCAACACTCAAACCGAGAGTCTTGTTAACGATATGTTTCTTCAAGATATCGGTCTTGGTGTCGATCATTGCCACAGAAACCGTAGGCTCGGTAGGCATCCATTGCGCATTGAACTGAGACAGACCAACATAGAGATAACCATCGCGAATAATCATACTTGCAGGTGCTACCTTGGCGTTGGGCAAACTGAAACTATTCAAATCGATATTTTTGAGCTTGGTCATCGTGGTGGGATTGAAGACCATCACAGTGCCAAGATTCTGAAAACTCACATAAGCCTTTTCGCTGTTGAGTTCTACAACGTTGCAGGCAGCGGCTCCGGCGGGAATCGAGAGCACGCCTCTGCGCACGAGTTTACCTGCTGCATCGATGTTGTAACATACGATTTCAGCCTTCGTATTACCCATATAGTCGGGCAGTGCATAAATGTTTCCACTGTCCATAATCATCGGCATTGTACCGAAACCGCTTGGAATGGCATTCTTGTTGTCATAACTTCCAGATGTCATCTCAGGCAAAGCCTGCAAGTAACAGCGGCCTGTGTTACCCTCGGGGTTGGTGAGCGCCGTAGAGAACAAAATGCCTTTGAAAGTCGTTACACCCGGATTGGGGGTAGGATTGGGTGTCGGATCATCGCTATTGCCACACGAAGCAGCCAGTGTCAACATAGCACCGGCGAAAAGAAAATGTTTGAATTTCATCATAGATAATTGTTATTAATGGATTATTTGAATAAATATCTGACTGTGAAAGCAACCGAACGACCGGGCAACGGACGATTGAACTCCGACACAACACGGCGGTCGGCCAAGTTCTTTAACCTGAAAGTGAGTGTCCAGCGGTCGTTCGCGAAACTGTGCTCTACGGCTGCATCCATTGTGAATGATGTAGGAATCTTGCGATCTTGATAGCTGCTCACCTCGAAATCATAGTAATACTGATGCACGTAAGAGGCATCGAAGAGGACACGTGTGTTCTGTCCGCGACCACCGAAGAGGTTTTCCTGATGATATTCGGCCCCGAAGTTGGCCAGCAAATACGGCACATTGGGTATTCGTTTGCCCTTAGTAGGATTCTCTACATCGGTTCCTGGGGTAAACTTTCGTGTGTCGCGCAGGTCTTGGTAAGTGCCATTGGCATAGAGATAAAGCACGGGCAGGACGTCGCTTTTGGCTTCTAATTCGACGCCCATCGTGCGAACGCTGCCGAAATTACGATAACGCGCCATCGTAGGAATCACATCTTGTGTGAAGCGAACCATATCGTGAAGGGTGTTATAGAATGTATTGAGTTCGAGTTCGACGATTCCCCCGTCGGCCTTTTGCCTGTGGTAAAGGGCTCCGAGATTGACTCCCGTAGTGCGTTCGGGCTTCAAACCAAGCGAAGGAAGTATAGAATAGCCATTGCCTATCAGTTCTTCGCTCGTGGGTATGCGTACTTCTGAGTTGAACGAGGCTTTAATCATCCAGTCGGGTGTAATTCGATAGCGCATCGCATTGCTGAAACCGAAGTAGTTTTTAGATGTTTTCACCCGATCGGGTTCACGTATCGAGTAAATGGAAATGCTCTTAGAGTTCGACGAATAATAGAAATCTTTCAACGTGAAAGCATTTTGAAACTTCCCATCTAACAGTGTGAGATCATATGAAAAGCCCGTAGTGAGGTTGCGCACACGGCTGGGGAAATTGGCACTAAAGCCCAACGCCTTATCCATCAGTTCGTCTTTGGGATGCAGATAGGTACCGGCGGCATAGACATTAAGGTTAAGTGCGTGATGAATATCAATGGTATAGCCTAAGTTGAGTTTAACAGACGCATCGTGAGAGCGGTTTTTTCCATCCGATGGATAGCTGTTTTGCTCACCTCCCAAGGGTGAAACGGGCGGCAGTTTGTTACCGTCCCAATCATAGCGTTGCATCGCCCGGTCGTTCAGTCCGTATCTACCTAACATATAAGCCACATCCATATCCAAATCGAGACCATCCAAGAAGAAGTTTTGTCGTTTGAGTTTCAGACTCGTGACAAGGCTTGTTGAGTGATTGAAAGCCTCTCGGACATCCATATCAATGCCTTGAATCTCCTGGCGAGTATGCATCAATATCAACTCCCATTTCAGTTCGTCGAACCACCATTTGGTTGCTTTGAGCGACATTCCGCCAATCATCTTCCTGAAATTGTCGTGATTGCGGCGCACGATTCGTCCGCCGAGGTTCTCTAATTTCATTCGATAGTCGTTGTCGGAGTATGTGAGTATGCCCCCCACTCCGAACTGCAAGCCCGACCGATGGTCTGTTCTTTTGAGCACAGTAGTGAGCTGATGCGAGTTGAAAGAGCCGATGGTATAAGACACATCGAGGTAAACGGGCGGATATTCTTTCGTTACCACGTTGACAGCTCCGCCTAATGCCGAGCCGCCAAACTTGTAAGGAACAATTCCTTTATAAACTTCGATACGCTCAATCATATTCGTTGGGATGTCGTTCAGCGCCACAAAGTTGCCCAGTTGACCCATAGGCGTTTCATCGATAAACATTCCCATCCGTTTGCCTTCAAGTCCGCGGACCGATATTCGAGATGAACTCCCGATGCCACCGGTGTTTCTTACCGTCACGCCAACGGTTCGGGCGAGTACGTCGTTGATATTGGATGCGGTGCCTTGGAGCTGTCGTTGCGAGATGACCGATACCGGCATAGCCGACTCTCGCAGCATTCGGGCCTCACTACGAGCCGTAATCTGCACCTCGTCTAAGGTGTGGGCATCGGCAGATAAGGCAACATTGCAGACAGTACTGTCGGCAGATGAGAGGCGCACTGTTATCTCGCGGTCGTGATACCCCAAATAACTGAACCGCAATGTCACCTTATTAGATAATGGTACCGACAGCCGGTAATGTCCCGAGACATCGGTAACGGAACCTTCAGTTGTGCCTGCAACCGTGACCGAAGCACCTATCAGTACCTCTCGACTCTGCTTATCAGTAACGAGACCACATACTTTCATCGTGCGGATTTGGGCTTGAGAAACGAATGAAAAACACAACAAAAGAACAACTGTGAACAGCATTCGATAACAGAATGGTCGTTGTTTCTTCATACAAATGTATGTGTACTGTTTTTCGAAAGCGGCAAACACCGCATTAAAAACGAACATATTTCGGTATCGTTCATAAAAGAAATGCGCCATCTTTGTTGAAAGATGGCGCACGGCGAATGAAATTTCAGGGCACGCTTCCCTGCATATCGTTATTATTTGCATTGTCTGTCGGTTGGTCACTAATTATGGTTACAAAAGTAGAGAAAATCTATCCACCCGACAATACCTAAAAGTAGGTATTCTGGAAAGCCGTTAAACACGTTGCAACTAACGGTTAAACGCACTGCGATTAACCGTTAATCGCACGCCAAGTAACAGTTAATTGCGACAGGGGGCAATAGCTTTCATTTAACATATTGGTTATAAGACGTTTACGGAAGACCGCCAAATTCCAATTCATCTTATTTATTTCTCCACGACTCTGGCATCTGCCCTGTTTCTGCTTTTTATATTACTGACACCAGACAAACGAATATTCTGTTATTAGGTAAATATCCCTTGCATCTTCGATCGGTTTTTGTACCGTATCCCGAAATAATTCGCTATATTTGCACTCGTTATCATCTAAAACCGAGAATATGAAAAAAGAGGTTGTCATAGAGCTTTACAACGGTTTCGAAGCAGCTGCCGCAGAAGTAGGGAGAGTAGAGTGTTGGAGTACAAGAGAGTTATCTTCTCTCTTGGGTTATTCACAATGGAGAAACTTTGTCAAGGTGATTGACAAAGCAAAAGAGGCGTGCCGAAATGCCGGAAATTCATTGGCTGATCATTTTGCTGACGTCAGCAAAATGGTATCTCTTGGCTCGGGATCAGAAAGAGAAGTAGAAGACATCTTGCTAACTCGCTATGCTTACTATCTCGTTGCACAAAACGGAGACCCGCGAAAAGTAGAAATAAGAAGATGATAGACAGAGAAACGGCTGAGAAGATCAAAGATGCTGCCAACATTGTAGACGTTGTCGGCGAGTTTGTTACATTGCATAAGAGCGGTGCCAATTATAAAGGGCTGTGCCCGTTTCATAATGAAAAGACACCATCTTTCTACGTCTCGCCCGCCCGTGGTACGTGTCACTGCTTCGGATGCGGCCGTGGCGGCAATGCCGTGGGCTTCATTATGGAGCACGAACAGATGACTTATCCCGAGGCATTGCGCTGGCTTGCCAATAAATATCACATCGAAATACACGAGCGCGAACTGACAGACGCTGAGCGACAAGAGCAGAGCGAGCGCGAGAGTATGTTCATCGTGAACGACTGGGCGGCACAATACTTTCAGGATTTGCTACACAACAGCACTGACGGAACAACTTATGGACTGGCTTATTTTCGGTCGCGCGGCTTCAGAGACGATATTATTCAGAAGTTTCAATTAGGCTACGACCTTACCGATCGGGCTGCTTTAGCCCGCACGGCAATCAGTAAAGGTTATCGTGAAGAGTTTCTTTTGAAAACCGGCATTTGCTATAAGACCGAGCAAGGTGACCTTATTGATCGTTACGCCGGGCGCGTAATATTTCCCTGGATTGGTGTAAACGGCAAGGTAGTAGGCTTCGGCGGCCGACTGCTCGATGCCCGGACGAAAGGCGTTAACCAAAAATACGTCAACTCACCAGAATCTGAAATCTATCACAAGGACCACGAGTTGTATGGCATCTTTCAAGCAAAGAAGGCCGTTGCAAAGGAAAATCGCGTGTATTTAGTAGAAGGTTACACCGACGTTATATCTATGCACCAATGCGGAATAGAGAATGTCGTGGCCAATTCGGGTACTGCACTCAGCGTACATCAAATTCACACGCTCCACCGTTTCACGTCGAATATCACGCTGTTGTATGATGGTGATGCTGCCGGAATTCACGCAGCACTACGCGGAACGGATATGTTACTGGCCGAAGGAATGAATATCAAGGTGCTGCTTTTGCCCGACGGCGACGATCCAGACAGCTTTGCACGCAAGCATACAGCGGCTGATTTCCGCGCGTATATCGATGAACACCAAACCGATTTTATCCAGTTTAAAATCGGATTAATGCTCGATGGGGTGACCGATCCCGTCAAGCGGTCGGAAGCAATCGGCTCAATCGTCACAAGTATTTCGGTCATTCCCGATCAGATTCTACGTGACACGTATCTTCACGAATGCGTTCAACGTCTCGGAATAAACGAGGCTACGCTCATCAATGAGATGAATAAGCGCATCATTGAGAGACGCGAACAGCAGGCACGAGAAGCTCGTCGAGAAGAAGAACGTGCCCAATCGGCGGCCGCGTCGCCTGTTCAGACGATACCGACTACGGTCAGCCAACAGACCAGCGAGGTAGAAACAATGCTTATCCAGCTGGTGATTCGGCACGGGGAAAAGACTATCTTCGAGAATGTTGAAGACGAATCGGGGCAGATTTGCAATCTTTCCGTAGCACAATATGTGCAGTATAATCTCACAGCCGATAATCTTTCGTTCCGCAACGAAATGTTCAACCGTATCTTGACCGAAGCTGTCGAGCACAACTCCGATGCCGATTTCAAGGCCGAAACTTACTTCATTCATCACGCGGATATTACAATCAGTCGCTTTGCTACGGACATCAGCGTTGATAAATACCAGTTGATTCTGCCCCAAAAAGTACCTGACGGGCCGCAGGCAGAAGAAGATCTACGTATCGCTCGAATCAATGCAATGGAGACTTTACGCCAACAAACGCTGCATCTGATTCTCGATTTCAGGATGGATTACATAGAACGACATCTCAAAGAGTTGCAAAATAAGATTGCCCAAGCAACCGATCGACCCGAAGAGATGATGACTTTGATGGCGGAATACAAGAATATGCAGCAGATTCGCAATGCATTGGCTAAGAAGTTGGGCAATGACATCATTGCCTGAAACCTCTGTCAAGCTCCCCAAAGGGGAAAAATGTCTCGTAGCTAATATACAGAATCGCCCTTTCTTTCAAATGAAAGAAAGGGCGATTTGACTGTACTTATTCAATCATTAAGCCGTCGTGCGGAGATAACTTCCTTCTCCTTGAAGACGCGTCGGGGATAAATGGATGACCTTTCCACCTCTCAACGATGCCTGAACATCGATCAATCGTTGGTTGGAACTACCTCGGAAAACGAGCGATTCGTCACGAAGTGACTTGATAAAAGGACCGTCTACCAAGACATCCAACAGTTCTAAAAGTGCTCGTTGAGTCTTTTGACGTACGAGATACTCGAATGTGAAGCCCGTGAAACACCATATTGTCTTGTGCGTTTCGCGGCGAATAGCCCGCGCAAGTTCGGTAAACCCTTCAGCTTGAAACATCGGGTCGCCGCCGCTGAAGGTGACATTGGCAAACGGATCGGCCGTAATTACGCGCATAATATCAGCTGTCGACATCATCGTTCCGTTGCGAATGTCCCACGACTGCGGGTTATGGCAGCCCGGACAAGCATTCGGACAGCCTGCACAATACACCGATGTGCGGAACCCCGGACCATCGACCATTGTGTCTTCTACAATGTCGAGCACAGAAATCATTCGTTATTCTCCCGTCCTTCGATATGTGTTACGCGGTCGTTTAACTCCGCGAGCTTACCGCTGTTCCATCTATCCGTTGTGCCGACAAGGTAACCTGTAATGCGTTGCAGCCTGTCGATATGATGGCTGTGACACTTAGGACACTCTTCAAGATGGGCATCCGCATTCTCATATCCGCATTCCATACAGCGATTTCGGTTATGATTCACGCTGCCATAGCCCATATTATAGTGGTCCATCATATCCACAACGTTCATTATTACTTGCGGATTGTGAGTGGCATCACCGTCTATTTCCACATAGAAAATGTGTCCGCCGCGCGTCATTTCGTGATAAGGTGCCTCGATTTCGGCCTTATGTCGCGCACTGCATTTATAGTAAACGGGCACGTGATTAGAGTTCGTGTAATAGTCGCGATCGGTTACTCCTTCGATGATTCCGAATGCTTTGCGGTCTATTTTGGTAAATTTCCCCGACAGTCCTTCGGCCGGTGTGGCCAGAAGACTGTAATTATGGTGGAACTTCTCCGAGTATTCGTTCACGCGATTGCGCATATACGATACAATCTTCAGCCCCAATTCCTGAGCCTCTCCACTCTCACCGTGATGCTGACCGATAAGTGCTTTGAGACACTCTGCAAGTCCGATGAAGCCTATTCCCAATGTTCCCTGATTGATGATCGACTCTATTGTGTCGTCGGGATTGAGCTTATCGGCCCCCAACCACAAGCTACGCATCAAAAGGGGGAACTGCTTTGCATAGGCGGTTTTCTGAAAATCATAGCGTTCATTGAGCTGATTGGCTGTGACATCGAGCATATAATCAAGCTTAGCAAAGAACTTGTTGATACGTTCTTCCTTATTTTTGACATCCATACATTCGATTGCTAAGCGCACGATATTAATCGTTGAGAACGACAGATTACCGCGACCCACCGATGTCTTGGGCCCGAATCGATTCTCAAAAACACGTGTTCGGCATCCCATTGTAGCTACTTCGTGCAGATAACGCTTCGGATCGTCGACACACCAGTCATCACTCTGGTTAAAAGTGGCATCAAGATTGAGAAAATTGGGGAAGAAACGGCGTGCCGTTACTTGGCAAGCAAACTCATAAAGATCGTAATTTCGGTCGTCGGGCAGATAGTTTACGCCGCGCTTCTTTTTCCAAATTTGAATGGGGAAGATGGCCGTTTCGCCGTTACCAACCCCGTTATAGGTACTCTTCAAAAGCTCTCTCATCACGCAACGCCCCTCTGCTGAGGTGTCGGTTCCATAATTCACAGATGAGAAAACCACCTGATTGCCACCGCGAGAGTGTATCGTATTCATATTATGTATAAACGCTTCCATCGCTTGATGCACGCGAGCTACAGTTTTGTTGATGGCGTGTTGCACCACACGTGTTTCTCCTTTAAGACTGTCGAGCGGCTTCGGCAGATAATCATCAAACACCTTATTATATAGATGTGCATAGTTTTCGCCATTCAAATCTTCCAAAGCTTTCACCTCTTCAATGAACGATAAGCGCACGTAAGGCGCCAAATAGAAATCGAAAGCGGGGATAGCCTGACCGCCGTGCATCTCGTTTTGCGCCGTCTCCAACGATATACAAGCCAACACACTGGCTGTTTCTATTCGCTTGGCGGGGCGCGATGAGCCGTGACCGGCCGTGAAACCGTGATTCAGAATATTGTCGAGTGGGTGCTGACAGCAAGTAAGCGATTTGGTGGGATAGTAGTCTTTGTCGTGAATATGCAAGTAATTGTTCTTCACAGCTTCACGACTTTCCTCACTCAACAGATAGTCGTCGACAAACGGTTTAGTGGTTTCGCTGGCAAACTTCATCATCATTCCTGCCGGCGTATCCGCATTCATATTGGCGTTTTCACGTGTAATGTCATTAGATTTTACATTGATAATCTCCAAGAACATATCTCTTGTCTTCGCCTTTCGGGCAATACTTCGCTGGTTGCGATAAGCAATATAGGCCTTGGCTACATCTTTCCGCTTACTCTTCATCAGCTCGATTTCTACGGCATTCTGAATGTTTTCCACCGTCATTTGCGGTTTGCCGTGAAAGCTGACGTGGTCTGTGATCTGTTGAATAAGATGAATGTCCTCACCTTTATCGGTGTGAAGCATCGCCTTACGGATAGCGGTTACAATCTTCTCT
Organism: Hoylesella pleuritidis; assembly: GCF_963541955.1. Classification (NCBI taxonomy): domain Bacteria; kingdom Pseudomonadati; phylum Bacteroidota; class Bacteroidia; order Bacteroidales; family Prevotellaceae; genus Hoylesella; species Hoylesella pleuritidis. The sequence continues at coordinate 101,265 of NZ_CAUTUT010000001.1, forward strand.
TCATTGAACCCCACAATTCGACCGTCGCGTTTGACTACTGTTTGTATCATTATTGATTGATAATTATATGTTGAATATGTTTTATTCTTGAACGAATCGTCAACTCGATTGTGTCTGCAAAGATAACATTTTTATTGATACGGCAAATATTTTGGACAACTTTCATCGCGTTAAATAATGTCAACATTATGACAATCAATCATTTACGAATTGCAAATGGATAACTTTTGAAAAATAACTACAAATATTCTTTTCTCTTTTGTACAACTAATTGACGATTAATGTATATCCATATTTTCTTAAATTTCAAGTGAACTGATATACCGAAATACTGCATTCGTCGTTCTGCGGACCCTCCTTTTATAAATATCAGAGACTCAACGAATTAGGAATTTATTACAGATACCTTTGCGAAAAACCGTTAAACAGCTCGCGTTTAACCGTTAGATGCACAGCGTTTAACGGTCTTTCGCAGTGCAATTAACGGCTTTTCGCAGGCCTATCGATAATTTATTGTAAATCAACAACATATCAAAACAAATAAATTTCTATAAGTCTGCTTTACAATTGATTGATTTTCCTTATCTTTATCAAGAACAATTCATTCGACAAAAATTCGACCGTTCGACATCCGAAAACGGAAAAATCAGCAGAATGAGTGGCTTTTTGAAAGGAATCATAAGTACTACTATCACCGTCTTTAAAGTTAACCTAATCTATTAGGTATATGAAATAAGCGCACCATCGGACAATCCCACATCATAAAAAACAACAGTGTCTGCCATCATTCATTATAGTTCGGAAGAGCATTACGAATGAAGTAAGCCGAGCCTGATAATGAGAACGTTCCCAAGAAACAAAAATCCCGACACTCGTAGTGAGTGTCGGGATCGGGAATTATCCTCAAAGATAATTTAATTGTCGGTTTTCGAACCGTCGTTGAATGTGGCAACACGATTGAATTCTACCTCCTCGAAGAGTTTGTCGGTAGCACCCATACCCTTGATTGTCAGACGACTGCCGGAAATTTTGTACTTCTTGATGAGCGCCATCTTCACTGCCTCGGCACGATCCTCAGACAATTTCTGGTTGATTTCCTTGCTACCTTCGGGCGAAGCATAGCCGCGAATCTCAATCTTAGCACCCCTATGCTTACGCATATACTGAGCAATCATCTCAATGGGTGCATACTGTGCGGGGTCGATCACACTCTTGCCCTGACGGAAAATAACGGTAGGCTGCAAATTGGTAGCTGTTGCAGGCTTTACGTATTTAGGTTTCTTGTTGCAAGCATCGAGTGCATCCTGCAAGTCGCCAATCTTCCGATCTTTGGCTGCCAATTGCGCGTCTTTGTCATTCAAATTGCTACGAAGCTTATTAATCTTAGCATTGAGACCGTCGATTTCTGCCTGATCACGTCCTTCTGCATAGACAAAGTTGTGCGTACCGTTACTGTTTCCGAACTTGTAGACAATGCCGGCATTGAGTTGTGCATAACCGTGATTGATGTTGTAAGCCACCTTAGAATGACCAAATGCAATGGCATCGTCGGCTACAGCATCGTTCAACCCCCAGATAAATGCAGGCTCGATGTAAACCTGCCAAGCCTTAGCCTCACCGAGATTGAAAGCAAAATCCAGTGCGATTTTAGAAGTCAGATTATCGCCTTTCTTACCAATAGAAACAAGACGGCCCATATTGTCATACTCACGATAAGCGTAGTTGAAACCACGATTACCGAAAGCGTGTCCCCAACCGAAACCAGCGAGGGCAATAACTTCAAACGCACGAGGTTCACTTTGATATCCGCCAAACCAGTTGCTAAGATTAACGGTACCCAACAAAGAAGTGTTCAGGAAACGAACAGCCGTACCTGTCGAGCGATAAGGCTTGTTAGAGAAATAAGCATTGCTCTCAACAGCCAAGCCGAAAACAGGCGTAAAGTAACGACCGATGCGCAATCCAACATTCGGATTCAAGTCGCCCATCCACCTATGACCGGTAGCTTTAGTGGACAAACCACCGTTGATACCGATGTAGAAATTGTCGAAAGTCTTACTTTCTTTCACAGTCTGAGCAGAAACAGATGTTGCCAACAATGCAGCAGCAAACATTAAAAATACTTTTCTCATTCTCTCAAAATTAATTATTATATCAATAAAATATTCCTATCAATGATTCTTGACGGCTGCAAAGTAATAAAATAATCTTGGAACAGCCAAACAAAAACTCTCGAAAAGTATGTTTTAAAACATATTTACCAGTATTTTTAACAATAAAAGTATTTTTTATATCAGCGAAAACTAAAAAATCAAAAGCCGAAAAGCAGGCTTTATCGACTTTTTATTATCTTCGCAAAATGAAACATATCATCCTCATTACAGGCGGACAACGCTCGGGAAAGAGTGCGTATGCAGAGCAATTGGCACTCCGCCTATCGCCTCGCCCCGTGTATCTGGCCACTGCCCACATTGGGGACGATGAGTTTCGCGAGCGCGTCAGATGCCACCGAGAACGACGGGGCGATTGCTGGACCAACCTTGAAGAGGAGAAATATCTGAGCCAATACGACCTATATAATAAGGTGGTGGTAGTTGACTGCATCACGCTTTGGTGCACGAATTTCTTTTATGACAGGTTAGAAACAGACAGAGAACTGCCCGATATAAATGCTGCCTTACGCGAAATCAAAGCCGAGTTCGACCAATTGACGGCGCAGGAAACCACGTTCATCTTCATTACCAACGAGATCGGAAGCGGCGGCGTAAGCACAAACGCCGTACAACGCCGATTTACCGATATGGAAGGATGGATGAACCAATATGTCGCCCAGCGTGCCGATAAAGTGATTCTGATGGTGTCGGGCATCCCTGTAACAATCAAAGATTCCGACAGAAAAGATGAGAAAATTTAATATACAACGCCCCGATCACTCTCTGCGGACCGCCATTCAAGACAAAATAGATAATCTTAATAAACCACGAGGATCATTAGGCGTACTCGAAGAGTTGGCGATGCAGATTTGTTTGGTACAACATACGTTGTCACCCGCACTGCATCGGCCACATCATCTGCTGTTGGCCGGTGACCACGGAATTACGGACGAGGGTGTGAGCGTGTCGCCTCGTGCCGTTACTTGGCAGCAGATGGTGAACTTCACACGCGATGGCGGCGGTGTGAATATGTTTTGCCGACAGCACGGATTTGAACTGATGCTCATAGATATGGGCGTGGATTACGATCTCACGGTCTATCCCGCGATTCTCAATCGCAAGATAGCACGAGGCACGCGGAATTTCATTTACGGGCCGGCAATGACTCCGGCACAATTCAAACAGGCTATCGATACGGGTGCATCGCTCGTGGACGACTGTCGAAACAAGGGTTGCAACATTCTCTGCATTGGTGAAATGGGCGTTGGAAATACTTCGCCTTCGAGCATCTGGACAAGTATTTTCGGTGATATTCCGCTGGCAGAATGTATCGGAGCCGGGGCAGGACTCGACGGAGCCGGCGTCTGCCACAAACACGATGTTCTACAACGCGCAATGGCATCAGCACATTGTGAAACGGCAGAAGAGATTATCCGACACTTCGGCGGATTCGAGATGGTGGGCGCCATCGGGGCTATGCTGCGTGCGGCCGAACTCGGAATTCTTATTATAATCGACGGATTCATTATGTCGGCCTGCATTCTCGCTGCTTCCAAACTTTACCCGCAGGTGCTCGATTATGCCGTTTTCGGACATTGCGGAGACGAGAGCGGGCATCGCCGACTGCTACAATTGATGAATGCACAGCCCCTGCTCCACTTAGGACTCAGGCTCGGCGAGGGAACGGGCGCACTCTGCGCTTATCCCATTATAGACAGTGCTGTGCGGATGATGAACGAAATGAACAACTTCCAAGATGCGAAAATCGATAAATACTTTTAAATGGTACGACCGTCCTTGGGCCGCACTGATCTTCTTCACACGCCTGCCTTGGTGGCGAATTCATCAGCCGCCAAAAGACTGTTACAGGTCGGTGGTAGAATACTGGCCGCTCACTGGTTGGCTTACAGCAATCTGCACGGCTACGACTTTGTACTTCGGAACATTGCTGTTTCCTTATTCTGTCAGCGTGATTCTGGCTCTTTCGGTTCGTCTTCTCCTCACAGGCGCGCTACACGAAGACGGCCTGGGCGACTTTATCGACGGCTTCGGCGGAGGCGGGACCGACCGACAACGCATTCTTGACATTATGAAAGACTCGCACATCGGCACTTACGGCGTTTTAGGATTGGTCGTCTATGAAGCGCTGTTGGCCGCTGCACTCATCTCGATGCCTCCCTTTGTTGCTGCAATCGCTATCTTGGCAGCCGACCCATTCTCAAAAATGGTCGCCGGACAAATCGTGATAATGATGCCCTATGCACGCCACGAAGAAGACGCGAAATCGGAAATCATCTACCGACCTATCAATATCCGCGCAGGAATAGGTCTGGCCGTGCAAGGGCTGTTGCCGATCGTACCGCTGTTTTATTTCATCGGCGACGCACTGAGATGGGAACTCGTAGTGTTCGTTCCGTGCATCGTGATGTATATTTTCTACCTGCTTATTGGGCGGCGACTACGCGGATATACCGGCGATTGTTGCGGCGCCCTGTTTCTGTTGATCGAACTGAGCTTTTATCTCAACATCCTTGCACAGACAAACGGGAAAATTCTACCGAATCTTTTATTTTAAACGATATATACAATGGAAGTAGTTCTCATCAGACATACCAGCGTCGACGTACCCAAAGGCACGTGTTACGGATGGTCAGACGTGCCCGTAGCTGAAACTTTTGAGCATGAAGCCGCCGAAACCAAGGCACAACTCGCTGCCTATACACCTTTCGAAGCTGTCTTTTCTTCGCCCTTGACGCGTGCCCGCAAGTTGGCTACTTTCTGCGGGTATACCCACCCCGAAGTCGATGACAGACTCAAAGAGATGTATATGGGTGACTGGGAGATGCAACGATATGATGAAATCGAGGATGGAAACCTGCAACAATGGTATAACGACTATATGCATCTTGCGGCGACCAACGGTGAGAGTTTTCCGATCTTATACGCCCGCGTGGCAGCTTTTCTCGACGAATTGAAAAGTCGTCCGTACCATCGCTCCGCCATTTTTGCTCACGGTGGCGTACTCATCTGTGCGGGAATCTACGGCGGTCTGTTCTCCTCTGACCACGCTTTCGAGCATCTCACGCCCTATGGAGGCATCGAAGTGATTCGGATTTAGTTAAGAGTTGGGAATTCATAACGTAACATAAGTCCGACGAATTATCAATGCATAGGCCATCGGCGCTTCAAACATCACAGCACCCGCATTCACAGCAGCGGAACAGCTGTATTTGTCGATACTCCGTTACGGCGCTTGTCGTAACTCCGTTGCTACGATTGCCGTAACTCCGTTGTAGTTCCGACAGCAATCAGAAGAGGGTTCTTCTCGAAACTTACGCTAATATATCATTCCCCACTTTCAACCCTCAACTACAAAAAAAAGCCGGGTGCAATCTCTGCAGCCAGCCTTCCAAATTAGAGAGTTATAAAAATCAAGTTATTAATCTTGTTTAATAATTTTTATTCCTTCTTCCACAGCCTGCATATTCAGCGGAATGAGACTGTGATGGCGCTCGGGGAGCGTTTTATAAAGCGCCTTGTTCAAACCATTGGTACTCACGATAGAACAAACTTTGAGTAGTCCGCCTAAAACAATCATATTAAAGACCTTGGCATTGTGCATCTCGGCAGCCTTATCCATCGCATCAATACGATAAATCATAATGTCTTTGCGGACAGGCGGAGTCATTATTCCATATCCGTCATAAATCAAAATACCGCCTGGCTTGACCTTGGGTGCAAACTTATCCAATGACGGTTGGTTGAGAACTATGGCCACATCATAGTGGCTGAGAATGGGCGAAGAAATTCGATCGTCGCTAATGATAACCGTCACATTGGCCGTTCCGCCGCGTTGTTCTGGGCCATAAGCCGGCATCCACGTTACTTCCTTACCCTCCATCAGTCCCGAATAAGCCAGAATCTTGCCCATCGAGAGCACCCCCTGACCACCGAAACCCGATATGATAATTTCTTTCTTCATCTTTCTTCACTCATTTCGTCGTGTCCTTGAAGTCACCTTTCGGATAGGCTTCAAACATCTTTTCTTCCATCCATTTGTTCGCCTCGACAGGCGTCATCTTCCACCCGCTGTTACAGGTCGATACAATTTCGACCAAGGATGAACCTTTTCCGGCCATTGATGCGTCAAAAGCCTTACGAATGGCACGTTTGGCTTTGAGGATAGACGACACTGTTTCGACGCTCTGCCGAGTGACATAACACGTGCCGGAAAGACGTGATGCCAAATCAGTGATATTCAACGGATAGCCGTGGAGTTCGGGATCGCGACCGTAAGGACACGTCGCCGTCTTCTGTCCTACAAGTGTAGTGGGAGCCATCTGTCCACCCGTCATACCGTAAATGGCATTGTTGATAAAAATAATCACGATATTATCGCCACGATTGAGCGCGTGAATGGTTTCGCAAGTACCAATACAGGCCAAATCGCCATCGCCTTGATACGTGAACACCAAGCGATCGGGCCACAGATGTTTGATGGCCGAAGCCACAGCCGGCGCACGTCCGTGGGCTGCCTCCTGCCAATCGATATCAAGATAACGATAAGCAAACACGGCACATCCAACGGGGCAAACGCCCACTGACTTATCTTCCATCTGCATCTCTGCGATGACCTCCGCCACCAACTTATGCACTACTCCGTGCGAGCATCCAGGACAATAGTGCATCGCCGTATCGTTCATCAACACCGGTTTCTGATAAACGAGATGTTCGGGTGCAATGATCTGATTCTCCATTTAGAATTTCTCTTTCAATACTTGTACTATCTCATCAGGTTCTGGCACGATACCTCCTAAACGACCAAAATATTCTACGGGTACAGCTCCGTTTACAGCCAGTCGCACGTCTTGCACCATCTGACCGGCATTGATCTCCACAACTAAAACGCCTTTTTTGCCTTTTGCCATTGCAGCGATCTGTTTAGAAGGAAACGGCCACAGTGTAATGGGTCGAAACAGACCAACTCTTACGCCCGTACTACGAGCTATTTCGAGCGCTTTCTCAGCAATACGGGCTGCACTTCCGAACGAGACAATCAGATAATCGGCATCGTCTGTCTGCAAGGTTTCATATCTCACCTCACGCTCTTTAATCTCGTTGTATTTCTCTTGAAGATGAAGATTGCGCGCCTCCATCGTTTCGGGTTTCAATTCGAGCGACGTAATCACGTTGGGATTACGATCTGCCGTGCGTCCGAATGTCGCCCAAGGACACTCACGTTTTATTTCTTCTTCTGTGCGACGAGGCTTGAAAGGCGGTAATACCACTTTCTCCATCATCTGTCCGATAATGCCGTCACTCAGAATCATAGCCGGATTGCGATACCTGAAAGACAACTCGAAAGCCAGATCCACGAAGTCGGCCATTTCTTGTACAGATGCCGGAGCCAGCACGATAACATTATAATCGCCGTTTCCGCCGCCCCTCGTGGCTTGGAAATAATCGCTCTGCGAGGGTTGAATCGTTCCCAAGCCGGGTCCCCCGCGCTGCACATTGACAATGACACCCGGCACCTCTGCGCCTGCCATATACGCAATACCTTCCTGCATCAGTGCAACACCAGGACTGGAAGATGAAGTCATCACTCGCTTGCCTGCACCGCCACCACCATATAGCATATTAATAGAAGCCACCTCGCTCTCGGCCTGCACGACCGCCATACCCGTGGTTTCCCACGGTTTGAGCAGTGCTAATGTCTCAATAATCTCGCTCTGCGGCGTGATCGGATAGCCGAAATATCCGTCTACGCCACAACGAATGGCAGCATTGGCTATCGCTTCGTTACCCTTCATCAATGTTATTTCCTGTTCAGCCATAATGTTTCCTCAATCCTCTTTCTTCATTCGATATACGGTGATACATCCGTCCGGACAAACGATTCCACACGATGCACATCCCGTGCACTCATCGGGTCTCGCCGCTTCCACGTAAGGATAGCCGTGGACATTCACTCTTTTCTGTGCCAAAATGATAACACTCATCGGACAGGCTTCTATGCAGAGGGAGCACCCCTTGCACCGATCCGTATCTACCACGATGGCACCTTTCATCTTACTCATATTGTTTTTGTATTCTGGCAATCTGTCAGGGATTATAGGCATCCTTTTTATAAAAGTTCAGAATAGACTCCAACATCTCTTTAGCCTGTACGGCTGGGCTGCCAGAATCAAGGGCAATGGCCTCCATATAATTGTTGAGGGCCATCTGCCAGTTGCCTCCTTTGCGGTATTCATTACCCAAACGGTAATACTCCTCGCTTGTCATTATTTATAAAACTCTTTCTTACCAGCTGCTAATGTGTTCTTCATCAAAGAACAAATCGTCATCGGGCCGACACCGCCCGGTACGGGAGTAATGAACGAGCACTTGGGTGCCACCTCATCAAACTTAACGTCTCCGTTCAAGCGGAAGCCACTCTTGCGAGTAGCATCAGGTACACGAGTCGTACCAATATCGATAACTACGGCTCCATCTTTCACCATATCAGCCGTTACAAAATCCGGACGGCCAATGGCGGCAATAATAATATCGGCCTCACGACATTCTTCCTTCAAAGTAGCCGAATGACTATGGCATACCGTGACAGTAGCATCGCCATAGTGTTTCTGCATCATCAGTTGAGCCATCGGCTTACCCACGATATTGCTCCGCCCCAAAATGACACATTTCTTACCGCTGGTCTCGATATGGTAGCGCTGCAACAGCGTCAGGATTCCTAACGGAGTAGCTGAGATAAAACACGGCAGACCAATAGACATACGTCCTACGTTAACTGGATGAAAGCCATCTACATCCTTATGATAATCGATAGCCTCAACGATTTTTTGCTCATCAATATGTTTCGGCAACGGTAATTGCACAATAAAGCCATCTACATCATCATCCTTATTTAGTTTGTCGACACAAGCTAACAACTCTACTTCGGTAATATTATCTTCATAGCGAATGAGCGTCGACTTGAATCCGCACTGCTCACAAGCCAAAACCTTATTCTTGACATAAGTCTCTGACCCACCGTCGTGCCCCACGAGCACGGCCACCAGATGCGGTTGTTTGCCGCCATTCGCAACAATTTGCTTTACTTCTTCAGCGATTTCGGCCTTGATTGCCGTCGCCGTTGCTTTACCATCAATAAGTTTCATAGATATCATTAATTAGAATTTAGACATTCCTTTCATTCTTCCCATCATACCGGCCATCTTTCCCATCTGACTGCCAGTGACCATTTTCATCATCTTTCGTGTCTGGTCGAACTGTTTGAGCAGGCGGTTCACTTCCTGAATATTAGTTCCCGAACCTTTGGCTATACGCTGCCGGCGACTCGTGTTGAGCACTTCGGGATGCTGACGCTCCTTGGGTGTCATACTTTTGATGATGGCCTCAATCCCTTTGAAAGCATTATCATCTATATCGACATCCTTAATGGCTTTGCCCACTCCGGGTATCATCGAGGCCAAATCTTTCAAATTGCCCATCTTTTTGATCTGTTCTATCTGTTTGAGAAAGTCGTTGAAGTCGAACTGATTCTTCTGAATCTTCTTCTGCAACTTCTTCGCTTCTTCCTCGTCAAACTGTTCTTGAGCACGCTCTACAAGCGAAACGATGTCGCCCATACCGAGGATTCGGTCAGCCATACGCGCAGGATGGAATACATCAAGAGCTTCCATCTTCTCGCCGGTACCTACGAATTTGATAGGCTTTGTCACCACCGTGCGAATCGAAAGAGCTGCACCACCGCGGGTGTCGCCGTCGAGTTTGGTCAACACTACACCATCGAAATCTAACCGGTCGTTAAATTCCTTAGCCGTGTTTACGGCATCTTGTCCTGTCATCGAGTCGACGACGAACAGCGTCTCATCCGGATGAACAGCCGATTTAAGATTAGCAATCTCGTTCATCATCTCTTCATCGACAGCCAATCGACCCGCCGTATCGATAATCACTACGTCATTTCCTTTGGCTTTTGCTTCTTTGATAGCATTACCAGCAATCTCAATGACATTCTTATTATCCGGTTCCGAATAAACGGGAACACCCACTTGTTCTCCCACTACCTTCAACTGATCGATAGCAGCAGGACGATAAACGTCGCAAGCAACAAGCAACGGATTCTTATGCTGTTTGGATTTGAGTAGGTTGGCTAACTTACCGCTGAACGTAGTCTTACCCGATCCTTGCAAACCCGACATCAAGATAACAGCAGGCCGACCGTTGAGATGCACCTCAGAAGCCTCGCCTCCCATCAGTTCAGCCAGTTCATCGTGAACAATCTTCACCATCAGCTGCCCGGGTTTAACGGCTGTGAGCACGTTCATACCCATTGCTTTTTGCTTCACGGTGTCCGTAAATGTCTTGGCAACCTTAAAGTTTACGTCAGCATCTAACAGTGCCCGACGAACATCTTTCAATGTCTCAGCCACGTTGATCTCGGTGATTCGTCCCTCACCTTTTAATATCTTAAAACTCCGTTCAAGTCTTTCATTTAAACTTTCAAACATATATCTCGGTATTAACCCTATTTCTGATCTAATCGTACGATACAAAATTAAGCATTCTATAAAGAAAAGAAACCATCGGGTATTATGTTTTAAAGTATTTTAAAAGTATTTTTATCAAAAGTGCGCATAGCTTTATGCTGTGTGCAAAATGGTTTGTGCTTTTCAAAGTTGAAGACTTTCAGAAATCAAATCGAACGATCAGTGGAAGATGATCACTGTAACCATCATTATAACGGGGACCATTATAAGTACGTTTCGGCCGAAAACCACCGTATTTCTCATCCTTTTCTAACAGGAAAGGAAAATCGCCGATACAACACTCCACCACACTCCGGGCCACAGGCGGGCTACACACAATCTGATCAAGACTCCCCCACTCTCCACGAAACCGATAAGACCCCTTCGCACCGTTCTGTCCTATAGCTCCTGCCGACACGTTTTCCACACCATGTGCATAAAGTCGTTGCAGCGATTTATCTTGTGCATAATCGTTGAAATCGCCCGCAATGATAATGCGGGCAGTGGGCGAAAGACGATAAACCGAATCTACGGCAGCTCCCAAATAATCGGCTACCAAAATACGATGTGCTCTCGTGGCTCCTTCACCGCCTGCCCGACTCGGAGCATGCACGACAAAAACGTGCAGCGTGTCACCGTTAATCGTCTGCCCATTAACGTACAACAGGTCGCGTGTTAACCGCATATCCCTCTGCGTTTTAATACGAATGGAATGGTGATGAATGGGACGGAATGAAAAAGGTGAGTACAATAGTGCTACGTCAATACCTCGGACATCGGGCGAATGAGTCATCAGATATTCATAGCGAGCTTTACGCAGAAGCGATCGCTTGGTAAGATCGCGCATCACAGTGTCGTTTTCTACCTCGCAGAGCGCTACCAAATCGGGTAGCGTCCACGTGCTGTCCGTCTCTCCACAGGCAATGATTTCCTGCCCAATACGATTCAGTTTGCGCCAATATCGAGTGCGTGTCCAATGGTGATCGGATGTCGGCAGAAACTCATAATCCTGCTTCAGACTATCGTGCTGACAGTCGAACAAATTCTCGCAGTTCAATTCCACAAGCGTGAACAGACTCGTTAATAGCAGACTCAGTATCATAAGCAATATTAGATAACCTATTTCCTTAAAGGAATCACTTCCTTTTCATTTTTCAAGTACCGATGTCGGATTTTCTAATTCGTCTACCAATAAATCAACTTCGGTACGAGGATTATGAGAATTATAATTTTTATTACCTCTAAACTTTTCACGGAGTTTCTTTGCATTCTTCTTAGCCAATTCTTCTTTGGCTATTTCATTTAGTAAATTGTAGATTTGGGGATCATTCTTAGTATAGCTAAAAGATTCATATCCCTTTTTCTTTCGACATTCATTTTCCAATTTCTTAATATAATCATCCCGTTTGACACCTGTATCAAGATATTGAAAATGAAGATAATACCACAATTCAAACGATTCATTACTCCACGCACAACCTATTTTTTCTCGCTTTGCTAAAGCGATAGCTTCATTAAAATCTTTGAATTCATCCTTATCAAATACTACCCACACACGATCATATGGCAATTGCCGTTTACGTTCAAATTCGTCTTTCTTTTTTAGTGCTTCCTTTATCAAATTGGAGGTAGACAGTCCTTTCCCTTGGATACTCACATCAAGCACATCCGAGTAATGATCTTTTATCAAAGCTTTAAAATAGTTAGGCTCTGTCTTCTCTCCCTCACACACAATGAGAAAACGTACGATTTTATTACGTCTATTTATAACTCGCCTTTGAGGAGCTTTAGCTTTATGTTTCGACATCCGTGTCATCAAATTGTATTCAATTAATAAACGGTATTGCACCATAACGACCGTTGATATAATCATTTTCAATATCACGATCATTTCGTACTCTATTTCCATTTTCATCTTTGAATTCGAGTAACGAATAAAGATCTGAAGCCTCTGTCCGATCTTTTTCTGTAAACCAAATCTGATCTCTACGCAAATATTTAGTATTCAATAGGTGCGTATCGTGTGTTGCAAAAATCAGCTGTGCTCCTTTAAAATTAGTTTCAGGATCCATAAAAAGCGACACAATACTACGCGTGAGCATTAAATGGAGTTTTGCGTCAAGTTCATCAATCACCAAAACGCCTCCGTCGTTAAGTGTATCAAAGATTGGGCCTGACATCTCAACAACCTTTTGTGTACCGGCAGATTCCATCTTTTCCTCTTCAAAGGCTTTCATATCGACAATTTCTCCCGTCTCTTTATTATAAACATTATGAGTGGTCTTAGGAATAATTCTTGTCCTACCATTCATTCTCTCTCTAATCTCTTTTGGGAGCTCAGCCAAAAACTCCTCGGGAAAAGGCTGTTCTTCTATCATCAGTTGATTAAAGCCAAGATTCAGACGATGGAAAAACTTATGCGCTTGTTCACACCCATCTTTATGCTGATCGAACATTTCCCACGTGAAGTTTTCATATCCTCTGCTATCTATACCAGACAAAGGATGACACTTTTTAAACCACGCCAAAATCTTATTCGATTTTTCTCCATTCAATTGAGCAACCAAGGAAAGGAATAGTCTATTGTCAGGAGTAGATGTTTCCTTACCTCTTCCTTCCTCAAAATAGTTCTTAGAGATATTAAAATCACCTTTATCTCGTTCAAATAGTCTGTGCTCTTTTGTTCCCACTTTAAACGGATTTTCATAAAGCCACTCAGAAACAATTTGTATATGATTATACTCAAAACCATAACGGTATTTGACGTCATCAAGCAAAAACTGGATTTCAAAAAATGTCGATTTTTCTTTTGATCCTAAGTCCAATGCAAAAGGTTCAAAAGGAAGTGTATCCGTAGGGTTCAATTTTACGGAATTTAAAATAAGGTGCCGCATAATGGCAATAGCCTTAATCACATTACTCTTACCACTCGAGTTGGCACCATACATCACAGCAACAGGAAGAAGCCGGTATTTATCTTTCCTGATAACAGATTCTGCCAATTCTTTGATACTGATAGCCTCCATACTCAAAATTCGTTCGTCCCTGAAAGAACGAAAATTGCCGAAAGTGAAATTTACTAACATAAGCAATCCTATTAAGCATTCATTACTGAATATCTGCTGCAAAGATACGAAAAAGACTCCAAAAACAAGATTTCACGAGAAAATATCTCAAAAAAAAACGATATTACGACATTACAGTTCATTCGGTAAATCTCTCCTAAGTTTGCAATTTATTAAATCACTACTACAAAAATCCCCGATACGCGTACGTATCGGGGATAACTTTAACCATCTGCCGATTCTTTGATTTAATGCCCTGCACCGCTACCAGAAGGCGGAGTCGTACCTCCTTTCTTCTTCTTGGTTACGCCTTTCCACTCTTCCCAGTCGATCTTCACATCGGAAAGACCGCGCACGGTAACCCGACTATTCATAGAACCAGCACCAGCACGGAAACGAGTTTCAGGAATGAAACGTATGCGCACGCCATTAATCTGTTTAGCCGTTACCTCTTTTTCAGTATTCACACCGTTCTTAGAAGCAGACGAAGTGAAATAGAACGTACCGATACCCGTGAGTTTCACCGAGCGACCTTGTGCCATATACTCGCCCATCACACCGCCCAAAGCAATCAGGACGGCATAGACATCGGCGGGGGTTACGGTCGATTCAGCCGACAGCCGTTTAGCGATCTGATCTGTCGCCACAGGATTACCTACAAGTACCGACTGAGGGTACCATTTGTTGTTGACTTTCTTCAACATTTTCTTGTAAAATGCCATATTGTTTAACTGGTATTTATGCCGGAAATCTGCGTTTCGAGCCCCGACTGATAAGTATTTGCCTACCAGCGTTCCTCTCCGCACTTTCATTCCAGCGGATTATTGATAAAATACATCGGAGACTTTCTCCGTGTTTTCTTGGTTTAGTCAATTAAGAGATTAAATCTTGATTAATAGATGTCTACTCGACACCTCCTTTTATCTTCACTTGCAAAGATACAAAATTTTGAAACGGATTGCAAGCTTTTTCCTCCGATTATCCCACGATGTATCTTAACTTTTACAGTAATTACATTTCACAAGCCGTAAAAGAACCAAATAATGGAGCTTTACCGTACAGCATTGTTCAATTATATTTCCTAATTATTAGTTACTTTTCACCCTATTCCTATTACCTTGTTATTTCCTTAACTATTGTGATACATAACATCAATACTAAACCCATAAGATGATCAGCTTTGAAATAAAAATACAATAAAGTATGAAGAAAAAAATAGTGACTTTTACATATCAGATCGTACAATAAAATCCGGATAAACAATTTCGTATCCTGTAAGCAACGTCTTGTCTATAATACAATATTGAATAGCTGGACAATTATCAAGAAATGCTTTATTATTATCTACAAACTTAAATCTGTAAGAAGCGAAGTCATAGTATGAGGCACTCCCATTTCCGTAAGCTCTTATACCTTTATACCTCTTTTGGAAACTCGTATGACATTTCAGATATTCGATAACTTCCTGAACCTTTACATCATTCGCTCGGCATTCTTTTCTGATAATCTCAGCACAATCACTAAAAACTTTCCTATCATCAAATCTATTATACAAATCAAAAACTTCATTATCATTCGGAATTGTTGATCTACATATAATATAACTTGAATTTGGGTAATGTTTCTTCCCCCACCAATGTCCTAATTTAATATCGGAATCCCAAAAATAATAGCCTGGTCCCAACCAGGCTAATTTACTATCACAACGGTAAGGCCCTTGCTGTTCTACCTCATCGGCATTATCTCTGTTTTCGACTGTCTGATATAGTTTTTTAGGCATACCGACAATTATTTCTCTTGAGTATGAGCTTTAAACTCATCTTTGAGCGAAGACAAATTCATCGTTGGAAGAACAATCGGATGAACATTTGCTTGAAGTGTAAGCGTACTAATAAAAGATCTGATATAAGGATAGATGATAGCTAAACTATTGGGATAGAAATAATCAGGAATATCATTTATATCCGCTATATCATTAAATACAAAATCAGCCTCTAATACAACTTTGATGACTTCAACAGACTGTTTTTCTTTGTCATAAGAAGCTTTAAATTCCAATACCAAAGAAAAAATCTTAGTCTGAGGATCAAATTGTCCCCTTGGATGGAAATGAATCCCCAAAGCACATTCATCAGGAATTTCGCTCATCATCAAATGAGCTTCTGAAAAAACATATCTCTCAAAAGAAAAAATAGCTTTTTCCATTATTTATGCTGCTAAATAATAATCAGAATTATTCCCATCAAAAGAATTCTCTATTTTCGGCTGAATTTCAGTCTCAACGATCTCATGTCTATAAATCGGCTCTATAAATTTATTCGTCTCCCGTATAAACCGTATTGCATTTGGACCGTAGTTGAATTCCGAATGAATTCGCTTCCACTCCTCCCTTAATTTCTCTTTGGACGTAGACCGGAAATAGTCCCTTAATTGTTCTACCAAAGTTACCATTGTTTTTATTCTTTGTTGCAAAGATAGTAATAAATTATGAACCGTACTATATATTCCGTCCAAATTCGACATCCATTCACATTCTATAACACAGAAAGATCACGCAAAGAAAAAAAAATGATAATAATTAATCTATTCTCATTCACTAAACGTGATACACATAATCGGATTTACGCTGTGTAGCCTTACCTGACGGGGAAGACGCATAACCCAACACACAGAAGCCAATACCCTCATAATCGCCAGTTATACCCCAGTTGTGCAACATCTGCAGCCCTTCCTCACTTGCGAAAATCTCCTTCGCACGGTGTATCCAACAACTACCCAAACCTAACGAGTGGGCAGCAATCAACAGATTACCCATTACTAACGAGCCATCGTAGATATAAGTAGGACGTTCCCTATCAGCCAACACTGCGAGCACCACCGGTGCCCCATAAAACGGATCGCCTTTACTACCCATCACTTGGGCATTTAATTCAGAAAGGCGATCGCGCACAACCTTATCGGTTATCTCCACAATAACGGCCGGCTGTTTACCCTTTCCACTCGGTGCATAAGTCCCTGCCTTGACCACTTTGTCTATCAATTCCTGCTCCGGCATCTTTTCCGAAACAAAATTCCTCACGCTACGCCGTGTGAGCAATGCTTCAATCGTTTCCATATTACTTGTTTTATTCTATTGCAAAAGTACGGATAAATTATGAAAACTCAGCCATATCAACATAAAACTTTTGGACAATATCCGGATAAATAGGGACTCTCTTAAATGCGTATCAACATCATTTAACCATTATCAGTATTTCTTGCAGTTTCTTTTTGTTACTTTTGTACGAAAAATCAAGAAATATGGCAGAATATTCAACTTGCCCCGTCAGACAGGTTATCAGTAAATTCGGTAATAAATGGTCAATACTTATTCTTTACTCATTGCATACCAGTGAGAGAGGAATTCTTCGTTTTAATGAACTTAGACTATTGATACCCGATTGTTCTCCCAAAATGCTTTCTGCAACACTGAAAAGCCTTGAGCAGAGCCACCTCATCCATCGTGAAATCTACCCTGTCGTTCCACCGAAAGTGGAATATTCTCTCACCACTACGGGACATTCGTTGATGCCTGTGATAATGGCCATCATTGAATGGGCTGACCAACATTTTGACGAGATTGTGACAAAGAAAAACTTTTGATAAGTTTTTTGTCCCAAAGAGCCTACTCACAACAACCAGCTCGAAATATCCTGACAAGTATACGACCTCTGCCCTACTACTTGTATAGGAGTGCCCCACAAGTATACGACTTCTCACCAAACACACCCGTACCTCCATTTCTAGCACTTCTTCTTACAAAGTCAAATCTTTTGTCAGTTTTCTATTCGGATGCCTTGAACGAAATGGAGCTACACGTCATCCGGATCTTCACTTAAAGCCCGTGAACCCACGTTAAGAACTTCAAATACCGGGCTTTATTCATATACGAAATAACGTACTTACCCCCTACTTATTGATCATCTCCATCTGCTGTCTGACACTCTCTTCGTGGATGTTTTCAAAGATGCGGGCGGTAAATTCAGCAGACATTCCGCAGAGCGTCCCCTGTGCACCGCGCTTGTCGAGAATCTCGTTGTAACGTGCGGGCTGCAAAACGGTCATATTGTGCTCTTTCTTATACTGCCCGATCTCGCGACTGATACGCATCCTTCGCGACAGCAAGTCCATCAGTTGATTGTCGAGGTCGTCTATCTGCCGGCGCAGTTGAGCAATACCCTCAGTGATAACGTGCTCATCGCGCACCACGAGAAGCGAGAGGATGTAGTCTAAAACTTCGGGAGTAATTTGTTGCTTGGCATCGCTCCACGCCTCGTCGGGTGCACAATGACTCTCCACGATCAGTCCATCGAAGCCCAAATCCATCGCCTGTTGGCAGAGCGGTGCAATCAACTCGCGGCGACCACCGATGTGACTGGGGTCGCAAATAATGGGCAGATTAGGAATGCGGCGGCGCAGTTCGATAGGAATTTGCCACATCGGTGCATTGCGATAAATCTTTTTTTCATAACTCGAAAAGCCGCGGTGGATGGCAGCGATACGCTTGATACCAGCCTGATTGACACGCTCCATTCCGCCGATCCACAGTTCAAGATCAGGATTGACAGGATTCTTGACGAGAATCGGTATGTCGACACCTTGCAGACTGTCAGCCAGAGCTTGCATTGCGAACGGATTGGCGCAGGTACGGGCGCCGATCCAGAGAATGTCGAAGCCGTATTCAAGACACAATTCTACATGCTCAGGCGTGGCCACTTCAGTAGTAATCTGCATTCCCGTTTCATCTTTCACACGTTTCATCCAAGGTAAGGCCTTCTCTCCGTTGCCTTCGAAACCACCGGGCTTAGTACGCGGTTTCCACACGCCGGCACGAAAGATGTGGCAACCCTTACGGGCCAACTCGTTCGCAGTAGCGACGACTTGTTGTTCGGTCTCTGCCGAGCAGGGCCCTGCCATTACAATAGGGCGATTGTGGTCACTCGGCAAGTTGAGCGGCAGTAAATCTAATTCCATAATTTATCCGGCCGTCTCTTGCATCAATGCTTCGGCTTGCTGCAAATCGGCATTGCCGTGCTCTTCATCACCATTTTGGATAAGCAATGCTCCCCGTTCTTTGAAAGCAGCGATACAGAACGGGTTGATATCAAGAACTTTACCGTAAGTTTCAATGGCGGTCTCTATCTCCCCCCGACGACGTTCCACGCGGGCTTCGAGCAGCAACACATCTTCATTGCCGGTAATATGTTCGAGCAAGTAATGCACATCCTCATCAGCTTCGGCTACTTCATCAACCTGCAACAGCGTTTCACCTCGCAGCAAATAGGCATCATAATAATCAGCTTTCAAGACAATCGACTTCGTAAGCATCGCAATGGCGTTTACGGTATCACCCTGTCCAAGACAAGCACGTGCATATAAATAATGTACCTGCGGATTATCCCCATCAAGCAACAGCGCCTTTTCACAAGCATTGGCCATCGCTCCGTAATCCTCCATCATATATGCCACGTTGGCCATCCGAATCCATATCTGCACATTATCGGGCTGTGCTTCAGCCAATTTCTGCAATTGCTCATAAGCCAGTAGCAAATCACCCACACCGATAAGCGCCTGAGACAGATAGTCTCGCACTTCAAGGTCATCCTGCAATTCGAGTGCGTGCTGAAAACAATCGGTAGCAAACCGCACTTCGCCTGCACGCAAAGCCCGCACACCATCATATTTCAATGTGTCGAAATTGCGTGCAACCTCTCCTTTGGTTTTCTCTTCCGGAGTCTCCTCCTTACTTCCAAACAAAGCTTTGAAAAAATTCATTTCACTTGTACGATTAGAATAACAGTACAAAAATACGATAAATTCGATGAAGTGCAAAACAAATTCTGAATAATTTATAAAGCGTCTCTTATAAACGATAAATTCCCTAAAAATCATTCTATTTGTTTGGTCCTTCGAGCCGTTTAACCTATCTTTGCCTTACAATGAAACGTTATACACTCATCATAACAATTCTGTTTTATTGCCTCTTAGTTCGTGCACAAGAGGTGAGAAGCGGCATTTCATCGGTGACTTCTGCCCAGAAACCGATTTCATCTGCTGTTACTCCGGCACACGACATTATAGCTCCCGCAATCAATAAAGTTTCAATCGACTCACTGCATCTTCCTGCACTCAATACTAACGGACAAGTGCAACCGTTCCATTTATCACCACTCTATTGGGGTGGATGGTATAACTGGAATCTCCATCGAGGTTTGAACATCAATCTCGGAGCCTCCGTCTTTGCCCAATTTGGCAAGAATGCACATCACGGTGCCGGTTTCACACAAAGCATTTCGGCGATGTATGCAATGCCAATTACTTCGAAACTCTCGTTTGCCGTCGGCGGCTACTTCAACAATATCTATTGGGCACACGACAGTTTCCGCGATACCGGCCTTTCAGCCGTACTCGGTTATCGCCTCAATGAGCATTGGGAAGCCTATCTGTATGGACAGAAATCATTGGTCGACAACCAACGAATCCCTTACCCATTGTATGATATGCAATCACTCGGTGATCGTATCGGTGCTGCCGTCAAATACAATTTCAATCCTAATTTCAGTATTCAGCTCTCCGTAGAGCAAGGTTGGATGCCCCGCCGAGACGGTCAATATTTCGACAAATATAATTATCCCATACCAGAAAAATAGTAACCATACTGACAATAAAAAGTCATTTCTTTACACTTCTAATTGGAGAAAGGGCACAAGATTGCATAACTTTGCAATTGCTTATTAAAGCTACCTCTCCCAACAATGTGATAATTTACAACAAAAAACCTTGCAGATTGAATTTAAATTCGTATATTTGCCAGGTACTAATAACCGAATTTCAATTTAAACCATCAATTCTCAATTGGCAAAATACGCAGATTACATAGAGCAAATAGAGATAGACTCGCTGTGGAGCGGTCGCAGACACGTGATGTGGAACCTCGACAGACATGTCAATGTGTTGAGCGGCGTCAACGGAGTAGGCAAAAGTACCATATTAAATAAGGTGGTACGAAGTCTGAAAGACGGCGGAGAATTTTCCAGTCATCTATTAAAAGGCGTACATCTTACGGTGAATCCCGCCGACGCCAAATGGATTCGGTACGACATTATACGCAGTTTCGACCGACCGTTGCTGTCGTCAGACGTCATCACCAAAGTCGACATCGAACTTATTACAGAGTTAGACTGGCAGCTGTTTCAACTGCAACGCAAGTATCTTGACTATCAGGTGAACGTGGGGAATCGGATGATCGAGATGTTGCAAAGCGGAACTCCTGACGCAGCCCAACGTGCCCAAGCGCTGGCAGAACCCAAACGTCTGTTTCAAGACATCGTAGACCGACTCTTCAAAGATACGGGCAAGACCATCATCCGCACCGAAAACGAGATTCGCTTTTCGCAAATCGGTGAGACATTGGTGCCCTACCAGCTGTCGAGCGGCGAGAAACAGATGCTCGCTATACTATTGACCGTTTTGGTGGAAGACAATCAAAACTACGTGCTTTTTATGGATGAGCCCGAGGTTAGTCTGCACGTAGAATGGCAACAGCAGCTCATCGATCTCATTCTCCAACTCAATCCTAATGTTCAAATCATCCTTACCACCCATTCGCCGGCCGTGATTATGAACGGTTGGATGGACCGCGTAACCGAGGTTTCGGATATAACAGACAACGAATAAAGCTGCAATGGTAAAGCGTTTGAGAGACAATCTGTCATCCAAATACTTCGAGGCGGGCAACCGTATGACGTCAAGAACAGCTCGTCGGCGCATCGTCGCCTATGTAGAAAGCTATGACGATATTTTCTTTTGGCGCACGATTCTGAGCAGTTTTGAAAACAGCACACGCTATTTTCAAGTGATGCTCCCCTCGAAAGTTCATCAGTTGGAGCGTGGCAAGAAAGCTGTGCTGATGCGATTGTTAAGTCATAACGTGGGCAAGGATATGATTGCGTGCGTCGATGCAGACTACGACTACCTGCTGCAAGGCGCTACACAGATGTCGAAAGAAGTGTGTACGAATCCATACATATTCCATACTTACAGCTATGCAATAGAGAATCTGCAATGCTTTGCACCCGGTTTGCACGATATCACGGTAGCAGTGACACTGAATGATCACGCTATTTTCGACTTCGAAGCATTCTTCCGACAGTATTCCGAAGCCATTTTCCCGCTCTTCGTTTGGAACATTTGGTATTACAGAAGCACACATTACGGCGACTTCACGATAACAGACTTCAACCGAACAATTTCTATCGGACACGTCAATCTGCAAAATCCCGAGGCGGCCATCGACCACTTGCGGCACCGGGTGGGGCAAAAAATCAAACAGTTGCAAGCACTCAATCCCACAGCCAAAGCCGGGTATCAACAAGTGAAGGATGATATCAAACGCTTAGGAGTAACTCCACAAACCACGTATCTATACATTCAAGGGCACCACTTGTTCGATTCGCTCAGCACACCATTGCTCGGTCGCGTGTGCGACAGACTTATCCGCGAACGTGAACACGAGATTTACAGCCAAGCAAAACATACCGTTCAGCTTCACAATGAGCTGTCTTCTTACAAGCATAGCCTTGAAGACATTGCCTCGATGTTAAAGAGAGGAATGGGATTTCTGAACTCTTCGCAAGTGAAGAGTATTCGGTCGGATCTCGAAAAATATTTAGACGTATCGTAACCAACCGTCGATTACGATACGAAAGATCGTTAAACGACAGGCGATTGACCACTAACGATTAATCGCACACCCGAGACAATTTTTAGAATCTGCTAACACACAACGAGATACGAGAACGTATCTATTCGTGTTTCTCCCAACGGCAAGGGTTTTAATTAAAAAGGCCGACAGACACCCCAAACGCACGCGAATCGAAGTGATCATCAGTCTGGATATAGTTGTCGAAAGCATTTCTGTCAGATTGCCGCGTAAAAAGAACTCATAGAAAAACATATTGGTCACATACAAAGAAACAGGGAAAACGCATTGTAAGGTGTTTGGCTCAATCCTTACGAATAAATATGAGATCATATTCAGATAAAAGTGATGTCATATTCAGACAAATATGACATCATATTCAGACAAAAGTGACGTCATATTCAGACAAATATGACATCATATTCAGACAAAAATGACGTCATATTCAGACAAAAGTGACGTCATATTCAGACAAATATGACGTCATATTCAGACAAAAGTGACGTCATATTCAGACAAAAAAAAGACATCATATTCAGACAAAAGTGACGTCATATTCAGACAAAAATGACATCATATTCAGACAAAAGTGACGTCATATCCAGACAAAAATGACATCATATTTAGACAAAAATGACGTCATATTCAATAAAATATGACGTCATATCCTTTATCTTACCCTATAATACGTATATATAAGGCGTTTTCCCGGTATAAAGAGAAGCCTGCTATCTTTCCGAGTTCCCCTGTGATACGAGCCAAAAGATTCCAAATAACAGGAGTCTTAGGCAATGTATGTTACACGTAAGTTTCAAGGAATTTGATGGTTCCCTCAACCTTTAAAGTGCGTGTCGTGGCGGGAATCAAGACCGATTCGCCGGCTTGCAGCGTGAAAGCATTGCCTTCGTTATCGATAATTGTGCCGGCCCCTTTGACACCGATGAGAATCACAAAACTGTCGAGCTCGGTATAATCGAGCGTCATCGGCTCGTCGAGATCATAAACGGCGGTACAGAAATAGGGACAACGCACGAGCGAAACGCCTTGATTGCGCTGCGGTACATACGCTGTTCGGTAGTTCTTCTCGACATTATAATTGATACATTCGGCCGCCTCCTTGGTGTGGAGTTGGCGATAATTGCCGTCTTTATCCTTACGTTTGAAGTCGTAAATGCGATACGTCACATCACTGGTCTGCTGTATCTCGGCAAGGAAACAGCCGGCACCGATGCTATGAATGCGACCTGCGGGCAGGAAGAAACAGTCGCCTTCTTTCACGGCATAGTCGGCAATGGCGTCGCAAATGGTGTCGTTAGCCACCATCGCTTTATATTGTTCGGGCGTGATCTGCTGCTTCAACCCCGAGCGAAGATGTGCATCCGGCTCCGAAGCCATCACATACCACATCTCGGTTTTACCGCGCAGCTTACCTTGTTTATGCGCCATCTCGTCGGTAGGATGCACTTGTATGGAGAGATCCTGACGCGCATCGATGAACTTAATAAGCAGCGGGAAGTCGGAGCCGAAGCGCTTATAGTTCTCCGCTCCGATGAGACGATCTTTCAATTCGGCCACGACGTCGTTCAATTTGCGGCCCTTATATTCGCCATCGGCCACAATCGACTCGTTATCTTTCACTCCGGAGATTTCCCAACTCTCGCCCACATTTTCAGCCTTGTCCACGAGATGCTTGAAAGGTATGATTTTATCACCGCCCCAGATGGTCTGTTTCAGCAGTGGATTGAATTTGAATGGTTTCATCGTTTCTTTATTTTTAAGTCGTTATTTTGTTGTTGTTTCAGTTCTGATTCCAGAATCCGGGCGTGAAGATCACCAGCACGCTAAATATCTCTAAACGGCCGACGAGCATCAGCAGCGAACACATCCACTTGGCAAAGTCGGGCAACATACTCCACGACATCGTAGGTCCGATTTCAATACCTAATGTCGGCCCAACATTACCGAGCGCACTTAGGGTAATCGTCACGGCATTGGTGTTGTCGATTCCGAATGCAATCATCGTGAAAGAGCATATCAAGCAAAGGATGAGATAGACCGCGAGAAAGGCCAACAACGTGACGCGCTTGGACTGCTCGATATTCACACCGTCTATTTTCAGCGGCAAAACAGCATTCGGGTGCAGAATTTGACGGAACTCGTTCTTGATAATCTTGATTAACATTACCCCTCGAATACATTTCAGTCCACCGCTCGTACTGCCCGAACTAGCACCAAAAAACATACAAAGAGCCAACACCACCCACGTAACGTGCGGCCACTGGCCTGCATCATCGTTGAAAAGTCCGGTCGTAGTAATAAAGGATACCACTTGGAAAATGCCACACCGGAAAGCGTGTTCTACATCATAGCCTCGGCGGGTGATGAGTTCTAACATAATAAATGCAGTGAACCCGAGTACCAATGTCAGATAAAACTTAAATTCGGTGTTCTTAAACAGAGAACCGGGTTTGAATTTTACGACAGTTGCATAAAGCAAAGTGAAGTTGACACCCGATAGGAAACAAAAGAGCGTACTGGCATACTCCAATGCAGGCGAACGAAAAAACTCCGTGCTGGTATTGTGCGTAGAGAAGCCACCGGTGGCTGTCGTGGTCATTGCATAATTCAAACTGTCGAACCATCCCATCCCGAATAAAAAGTAAGTACCGATGCAGGCGATGGTCAAGACGAGATAAACGGT
This sequence comes from Hoylesella pleuritidis, assembly GCF_963541955.1. Classification (NCBI taxonomy): domain Bacteria; kingdom Pseudomonadati; phylum Bacteroidota; class Bacteroidia; order Bacteroidales; family Prevotellaceae; genus Hoylesella; species Hoylesella pleuritidis. The sequence continues at coordinate 126,461 of NZ_CAUTUT010000001.1, forward strand.
CCATAACCATTTGGCACTCGTACTCAATCGTGGATGCAGCTTACTTTTAATAGGCCCCGTAGCTTCGGCTGCAAATACCCTGACCGACCCACCGACTAACGAAGGCAACAGAGCGATAGTGAAAAAGACGATACCCAACCCGCCGATCCACTGAGTCAGCGAACGCCAGAACAACAGTCCGTGAGGGAGCGCTTCCACATCGTCTAAAATCGTTGCACCGGTTGTAGTGAAGCCCGACATCGTCTCAAAATAGGCATCCGTGAAGCTCGTGATATACCCACTGATAAGAAACGGCAATGTTCCGAACAGGCTGAATATCACCCACGAGAGCGTCACCACAAGGTAAGCGTCGCGCCGCCCCATCGTGTTATCGGCTCCATTACCTTTATGTTTAAGAATGAAGCCGAACAGTGCCGTAGTGATGGCAGATATAAGAAAGGCAATTATGTCGTCTTCATTATAATAAAAGGCCATTCCCAAACACAACAACAACAGTGCAGCTTCGATAAAAAGCAGCGAACCGAGGATTTTATAGACTATTTTCCCGTTGATCATTACTATATGAAGAATTTCTCAATTTTAGTCATTCCGAGGTTGTTGCAGAATACCATCACAGTGTCGCCGGCCTCAATCTGCGTGTTACCCGATACAAGTCGACCGTCGCCATTACGCACCAATCCGCCGATTGTCATTCCGGCGGGCAGTCCTAAGTCCTTGACAGGCTTGCGGGTGATTTTCGATCCCGGCACAGGGATAAACTCGGCGACATCGGCATTGGTAGCCGTGAGGAACCGGACGTTATGCACATTGGCATCGAGCATCATCTGATAAATATGCCCGGCAGCAATGGCTTTCCTGTTGATAATGGTTCCGATATCAAAACTTTCGGCCATATCGATATAGTCGATGTTATCGACCATTGCCACGGTTTTCCTCACGCCCATCCGTTTGGCCGTGAGACAGGCAAGGATATTGGTCTCAGCATTACCCGTCATCGCAACGAAAGCCTGCGTATTCCTGATTCCCTCGTCTATGAGCAACGACACATCGCGGCCGTCGCCGTTGATGACCAATGTGCGACTGTCATCAAGAATCTCGTTGAGTTGCTCGCATCGGTGCTCGTCTTTTTCAATGATCTTCACTTCCATATAGTCCGGTATACTTTGGATTGCCCGCACGGTTGTGTTTCCGCCGCCCATAATCATTACGTTCTTCACATCCACATAATGCTCCTTCCCCACGATTTTGCGTACATAAGGAATATAGTTTCGGGTAGTCATAAAGTAAGCAAGGTCGTAAAGTTTCAGTTCATCGTTACCACCCGGTATAATCGTGTCGTGTCCGCGCTTGATAGCCACCACGTGATAAGGATCGTCTGGACCGCAAAGATCTTTGAGCGGCTGATTAAGTATCTCGCAACTCTCGCGCAGTTTGATACCCAACATCACGAGCACGCCGTTATGTACATCCCATCTTTGCCGCACCCAACTCATCTTCAAACCGTTGGCAATATCTTTGGCAGCCAGCTCTTCCGGATAAATCAGCGAACTGATACCCATCTGCCTGAATACATCCGCGTTTTCAGGTTGCAGATATTCGCAGTTGTCTATACGCGCCACGGTTTTCTTGGCACCGAAAGCGTGGGCCAGCGAACAAGCCGTGATGTTTTGATACTCATTAGGTGTCACGGCGATAAATAGGTCGATACTCGACACCCGCGCCTCTTTCAGCGTACGAATACAAGTGGGCGAAGCGTGAATCGTAAGCAGATCGAAATCGCTGCGGAGCTTTTCAAGATTCTCTTCGTTCTCATCGATCAACGTAATCTCTTGGTTATTGCGTGACAGGAGTTTAGCCAAATGCGTTCCGATGGCATAAGCTCCCACAATGATGATTTTCATATCAAATCCTCTCCCATAATATTCTTCTTGATGCTTTCAATGTCAAGCCCAACGATTTCGTACAGTTGCTCTACACTGCCGTGTTCTACAAAACAATCGTCTATTCCCATCCGCACAATCTGCGGATGATAACCGCGGTCGCTCATCCATTCTAAAACGGCCGAGCCGAATCCGCCATTGCGTACACCGTCTTCGATGGTAATGATACGATTGAATTTTCCTGCAATTTCAAACAACAACGTTTCGTCGAGCGGTTTGATGTATCTCATATCATAATGGGCTACGCTGCGCGCGCCGTTCAGTTCGTTGATGGCCTGCTCTACTCGGTTGCCTATCGGGCCGATACTGAGCACGGCCACGTCATTCCCCTCACGAAGCCGGCGACCCGTGCCTACCGGTGCTTCCTCGAACGGGCATTCCCAGTCTTTGAGCACGCCCCGCCCTCGGGGATAACGAATCACGAAAGCCCCCTTATCGGGCAGTTGAGCCGTGTACATTAGCCGGCGAAGCTCGTGCTCATCCATCGGACTTGCAATCGTAAGATGCGGAACAGACCTCAGCGCAGCAATATCGAACACACCGTGATGTGTCGGACCGTCTTCGCCCACCAGACCGGCACGATCGAGACAGAGCACAACCGGCAAATCGAGCAGTGCAACGTCGTGAATAACGTTGTCGTAAGCACGCTGCGAGAACGAACTGTATATGTTGCAGAAAGGCGCCAGCCCGTCTTTCGCCATACCACCCGAGAACGTTACGGCATGCCCCTCGGCGATACCGACATCAAAAACGCGGTCGGGCATCTCTTTCATCATAATACTCATTGAGCATCCCGTCGGCATCGCGGGCGTCACGCCGACAATCTTCGGATTGTGGCGGGCCAACTCCAAAAGCGTATGTCCGAAAACATCCTGAAACCGCAACGCCCCCTCACTGTCGTCGCGTGTGAGCCGCTCGCCGGTGGTCGGATCAAACTTGCCCGGAGCGTGCCAAATTGTCGCTTCTTTCTCCGCAGGTCCGAAGCCCTTGCCCTTTGTCGTGTGCAAATGCAGCAGTTTCGGCCCGCGCATATCTTTCAACTGCCGAAGCACGCGTACAATCTCACGCACATCGTGCCCGTCGAACGGTCCGAAATAGCGGATATTCATTCCCTCAAAGATATTCTGCTGATGACTGATGGCCGACTTGATGGCGTTATTCAGCCGCAAGATTCCTTTCTTCCGACTCTCGCTCAGATAGCCCCTGCTGTGTAACCACTGCGAAGCCTTAAAGCGTAAACGATTGTAAGTTTCGTTCGTATCCAGATAAAGCAGATACTTCTCCATTCCGCCCACCGATCGATCGATGCTCATATCGTTATCGTTGAGCACGATAAGCAAGTCGTTGGGCGTAGACGAAACATTGTTCAGCCCCTCGAAAGCCAGTCCTCCACTCATCGCGCCGTCGCCGATTACGGCCACCACGTGCCGGTTTGTCAACCCCGTCTTTTTGGCCGCAACAGCCATACCCAATGCAGCCGAAATCGAGTTAGAAGCGTGCCCACACGTGAATGTATCATATTCGCTTTCCAACGGTGTAGGAAACGGACGCACACCGTGCAGCTTACGATTCGTACAAAACACATCGCGCCGTCCCGTGAGCATTTTATGTCCGTAAGCCTGATGCCCCACGTCCCAGACAATGCGATCGGCCGGCGTATCGAAGACATAATGCAACGCTACCGTGATCTCGATGGCTCCTAAACTTGAAGCCAAATGTCCCGGATTGACTGACACCTTATTTATAATATCCAGGCGCAACTCCTCACACAGCCGAGACAGCTGTTCGATGCTCAACTCCCGCAAGTCAACGGGAAATTTGACGTGATCAAGGAGTTCGAAATTTTCTTTTTCTTCCATTATCAGTAATGAATCGCCTTGCAAAGATACGAAGTTTTTCTTACCTTTATATACAAAGCATCGTAGATTTTACGAATTATTGCCGCTCGTCCTGTTTTTCCCGACCGTAGCTTTTCCGTTCTGACCTTTGCATTGCAAGGTTGTGCTCGCGTTCGATCTAAGCTCGAATGCAAGTAAAATGATACCATAAAGATTTATTTTGAAGTAAAAAAATACGGAAATCTTCTTATAGCTGACAATAAGAGGTATAGGAGGAAACGAACAGAAGTCGTATACTACTCATCGTCTACTCCTATACTTCTCCTTTGTTATAAACGGACACTCAAAAGTGATGAAATAAAAGCGTACTACACAAAACGCCACGTTTATGATTAAAATTAGAGTCTTATTTCTTTCAATTTTCAACTCTTTTTGGGGTAAAAAATAGAAAAGAAAGAGATAAGGAATGTACTTTTCTTTAAAATGCTTGCAAATTTAAAAATATTTGTCTACCTTTGTCAGCGAATTTATATCTAATATAACCATTCTCATCATTTCTGAGAAAAACGGATGAAGAATAGGATAGAGAGTTTGATGATAAAAGAAACAACACATAACGGCAATATCATACGAAGAGACCTTAATCTCCTCACGATTTTTAACGTTTTATATTTGGTTGTTTCAGAAAAAAGTGTAACACACACACACACACACACACAGGCGCTACAAGCTAACTTCATTTATTTGTTTTCGCGTATACGCGCGCGCGAAGCGTGTCGTAACCATAGATTGCAAAGAGATTCCCAAGTGATTCCTTTGCAGAGTGACTTGTGCTTTTCCGGCAACACAATACACATAAATTATTTATTCATTAAAATAGATTCAATATGAAACAAACAGAATTAGAGAGGCGGGCATACATTCGCCCGATGATGAAAGTCATCAATGTAGAAGTAGAACATCTACTCGCAATAGTCAGTGGAGACCACGAAGATATCGGACAAGGAGGAATTATAGAAACAGCCAAACCAGGATATTTTGATGATGAAGTAGAAGAAGATGAATTCTTCCATCCATAAGAAAATTGGAGAAAACCAAACCTCTTTTTTATTTATGAACGTAAAAGCAAAAGTAATAATGAAAAAAAGCAATGTGTTTTTTAAAACTGCATTTCTGCTAACAACAGCGGTACTGATCGGTTGTTCCGGTGATGAAGTGGCACAAAATGAGAAGCAGAATGGTAACAATGGCAATTCTCTTGCCAAAACCGTGACATTCACGGGCGAAAATATTCTCCCGACACGTATTTCTGCTACAAAGACCCAATCCCAAGATCCTACTACCCGCACTTGGATTACCCATACGGTGGGAAATGGTGCTAAGGCCTTTTGGTCTACGGGTGATAAGATTTGGGTGAAAGACGTTTACGGTAAATTTCAAAAGAGCAATTCCGGCGAATTTACTGACAATATGAAGAATGGCGTTTTTTTCGTTTCAGGTTCTTTCAAAGACGGTTGCACCGTACATTACACCGGAGCCAACGGGACATCGGGTAATATAGTGACTATTGCTGCCAGTCAGACACAATCGAAAGCCAATGATTTTACTCACGCCGGAGTATCAGGCGACTGCGGAACAGCGGAAGCTTCAGCTCACGGGAATAATTTCAAATTCAGGCTCACTCACAAAGCATCTTACATCTGTTTCTTACCGCATACATTAAATGCGTTTATCAAGAGAAGCAAACTCTTTAAGATTGAGGTTACTTCCGAAGACGAAATAGCCGGAGACTATGATTTTTCTACTGATGAGCTCTCGGACAGACCGAAGAAAAACGGTTCGAAAAAGATTACCCTTAATATCACAGCACCCGGGGGATTTACGGTGACTAATCCGAAAACCAAAATCGAAGAAAACGGATCTTATATCGTCATTGCTCCCGGAACACACAAACTCACGATACGTTATTGGTTTCGCAATGACAAAGATAATCCACTTAAACAGCCTCCATTTAAAGAACCGATTGAGGGAACTATAACTAAAACTTTAACTATCACCTGCGAGGCTGGTAAGATTTACGACGTTACAGCTAATTTGGATCCTAAGGATTATACTTCCAATTATTATATGTGGGATGCCAAAAAGCATTATTGGGAAGGTCAAGAACAAGATCAACCTAAGAAAAATGGTAGGCGCGGTAACCTTTATCCGGCTGGTATTGGCGATCGTTGGTATAATGAGGTGGCCTTCCCTGAAAGTGCTTCTCGTAGTTGCCAAAACTGCCCGAATGCTAACGAGTGTCTTTGGTATATCCAAAGAGGTGATCCTCATTGGGATGAAGAAGAACTTTGGACGGCAATGGGACACTTGTATACAGGCGGAATGTGGTTTAAAAAGAAAACTACTATCGGTTGGCAATTTAACCGAGACAAAGCTCCTAATCATCATAATTACACCCAGGAGGCCACATCTGCTTATTATGACAAGACTGATGTTCCTTTCGGTCGTCCCGAACATAGTGAAGATTATTTCTTCCTCCCGGCTTTAGGTGACTATGATACAGGATATCTTAACGGTGTCGGAGAAGTCGGTAACTATTGGACGTCCACTCCCACTCCGCAAAATGGCCAACCTGGCGTCAAGACCAAAGGCGCATATTACCTTTATTTCTATTCCAGAGCCAATAGTGGAGCTCGGTTAGGTAATGCATCTTTATATGGCGGTACTAACCGTTACAAAGGCCTCCCCTTGTGGACGGTAAAATGATTTATCCGATTTATTTTCTCATTCTGAAAATAAATAAACGAAGATAATGCTCAACACAGAAAAACGTCGCAGGTACTGAAATCACCTGTGGCGTTTTTCTTTAATTAAAAACACTATTTTGTTTTGCGGTGTAAAGAAAAACAATCTGTATATCAATGAAGTTATTTGGGGTTTTGATAACTTCATCGTTTTTTTCCAAAATAAACCGGAGTAAACTTTGATTTTCAGTTTTTTTGCCTAAATTTGCAACATTAATTGAAAATACATATTATAAAATAGAACCCTAATGACTAAAAGAATCATTTCATTGTGTGTCTCGGTAGCTGTCGCAACGATGCTGACGGCTCAGACAAAAGACGGAGGCATCTCTGCACAGATGCTTAAACAGATGCAGGGAGCATCACGGGCAAGTGCGATGGATAAAGCGCTTTCCAATGCAATTGCGTCTAACCCGATCGACGATTTGGCTAAGAACTTTGCCAACCAAGGTCCTGTCGATGCGTATTTCAGTAATGAAACGCCCAAGCAGAGCATTATGAACCAACGCAGCAGTGGGCGCTGCTGGATGTTCTCGGGTCTCAATGTGTTGCGTGCTAACTTTGCCAAAGCGCACAATGACACGCTGAATGTAGAGTATTCACAAGATTATCTCTTCTTTTACGACCAATTGGAGAAAGCTAATCTGATGCTGCAAGGCGTCATCGACTGTGCTAAAAAGCCAATGGACGACACGCGCGTACAGTTCTTTTTCAAGCATCCCATCAACGACGGGGGTACATTTTGCGGTGTAGCTGACCTTGCCGAGAAATACGGTTTGGTGCCCAAGAGCATAATGCCGGAGACTTATTCGGCTGATAATACAAATAGAATGGGCAAGATTCTGTCGTCGAAGTTACGCGAATTCGGCCTCGAATTGCGCGGAATGGTCAATAGCGGGAAAAGTACCGCAGCTGTTAAGGCACGCAAGACAGAGATGCTCAGCACCGTTTATCACATACTTACGCTGACATTGGGCGAACCAGTCAAGTCGTTTCAATATGCTTTCAAAAACAAGAAAGGGCGCGTCGCATCGCCGGTAAAGACTTATACACCGCTCGAATTTTATCGTGAAACTGTCGGCGGACCGCTCAACGGTACATTCATTATGGTGATGAACGACCCGCGACGCCCTTATTATAAAACCTATGAGGTAGAATGGGATCGCCATACATATGATGGGCATAACTGGAAATATCTCAATCTCCCAATGAAAGACATCGCAAGCTTGGCCATTGCCAGCATCAAGGATGGGCGGAAACTATACAGTTCGTATGACGTGGGCAAGCAGTTGGATCGCAAACGCGGTTATGCCGACACTGAAAATTACGATTATGGTACGCTGTTCGGCATCACTTTCGGAATGAATAAAGCACAACGTATCGCTACATTCGACAGCGGTTCGACTCACGCAATGACACTCACAGCTGTTGACTTGGATGCTACCGGCACCCCGTTGCGGTGGAAAGTGGAAAACAGTTGGGGCACCAACGACGCGCAAAACGGCTATCTGATAATGAGTAACCGCTGGTTTAACGAGTTTATGTTCCGTTTAGTAGTACGCAAGCAATACGCTTCGCCCGAACAATTGAAACAGTATGACCAGAAACCTGTAATGGTGATACCTGAGGACCCCTTGTTCTGCGACGACAAATAATCTATCGATATGAGAAAGACCATCCTTACTTTATCCGTAGCTTTGTTAGCTACGGAGATGGTATTGGCTGCCGACATTCACGTAAAATCATTCAAATACGCCGGTCCGTTCGCCCTGCAACGGCCGCTGATGGTGGATAGCGTGAATCTGTCTGATAAGAAATTTACCCCGGAATCGCTGTTAGATACCCCCATCAATCTCGACTTGGCTGCATCGGGAACACCGTTCAGCGATACGGCTGCACCCGGCGGAAAAAACAGATACGACTTAAATCTCCTGGGCTTCACGCTCAGTAATACGGAATATGCCAAGGCTTCTATCATCATCAGAAAGCTGAAACACTTTGAATTGTATGTAGACGGCGTGAAGTCGGCCGGTACCGACCTCACATTATTGCCCCGAACACACAACATCGTGATAAAATACCTGGCGCAGAAAGGGCAACGTGACTCCATTGATGTAACAGTTTCGTCAGACCATTCGGCATTAATGACAGTGAACAATACGCAACGTATGTTCTCATTAGACTGCGTTTCAGAGGGGAAATACGTTCGCGGCGTAGCTCTTTCACATAGCGGACGCTATCTGAAAACGCTTTATAGCACGGTGTTGAAAGGCGGAAAGATGCAGTGGAAGACACGTATATCAGAAGTGAAAACAGGTAGGACGATTGCCGAAACCTATGATTATGTCTATTGGATGCCCAAGACCGACGCTTATTATTACACGCGTCAGGGCAACAACGGGCGACAACTCGTTACCGTAGATGTACCGTCATGCCGCGAAACCGTCATTGCCGAACATCTGCCCAAAGGTGATTTTACAGTATCGCCAACGGCCGATTATCTGGTGATACAGAAAAATAACGAAGGTCCGAAAGCAGATAAGGAAGTCTATCAAATACTTTCTCCCGAAGACCGGCAGCCCGGATGGCGCGACCGCACCAGCTTAGAGCGTTTCGATTTACGCACGGGATTAGTGCAACCTCTCACCTTCGGATATCATAACGTAGGGTTTCAAGACATTTCGAATGACGGCCGTTATATCCTGTTTATGACTTCGCGGGAACGCTATACGCAACGCCCTACAACGCTGCGAACCATTTATCGGCTCGATCTGAACACGATGCGGGCCGATACATTGGTCAAAGACGACGGCTTCATCAACGAAGCCAAATTCTCGCCCGACGGTCGACAGATCCTTGTAATGGGTTCTCCCGAGAGTTTCGGAGGCATCGGAAAGAATCTGCCCCAGGGTCGTATTCCCAATGCTTACGACCATCAACTTTATATATTGACTATCGCCGACCGACAGGTAAAGCCAATTACGAAGTTTTTCAAGCCGTCTGTCAATCAGGTATTGTGGAGCAAAAACGACGGCAAGATTTATTTCACGGCCGACGACCGCGACTTCGTTCACCTCTTCCGAGCTGATGCCAAGACCGGCAGAATCGATAAAATCATCCAACCCGAAGATCTTGTCACTCATCTCTCAGCAGCCGACGGCGCACCGATGTTGGTGCTCAACACCGAGGGAGCATCCAATGCCGACCGCGTTTACACGGTGAACACTGCCAACAAACGAGTCACCCTCGTCGAAGATATGAACCGGGCGATTCTTAAAGGTGTTGATATGGGCGAGTGCAAGGCTTGGGATTTCGTCAACAGTCGCGGTGACACAATCTGCGGCCGATATTATCTGCCCCCCCATTTCGATGCGAACAAGAAATATCCGCTCGTCGTCAACTACTACGGCGGATGCTCGCCCACGAGTCGATTTTTCGAGACTCGCTATCCACATCACGCCTATGCCGCACTCGGCTACATCGTTTATGTCTTGCAACCGAGCGGTGCCGTGGGTTTCGGTCAGGAGTTTTCATCACGCCACGTCAATACGGCCGGCGACGGAGTAGCTGATGACATCATCGAAGGAACCAAACGATTCATTGCTGACCATCCCTATGTCGACGGTAGAAAGATAGGTTGTATCGGCGCCTCTTACGGCGGATTTATGACTCAATATCTACAAACCAAGACCGACATCTTCGCTGCCGCCATCTCTCACGCAGGCATCAGCGACCACACCAGTTATTGGGGCGAGGGCTATTGGGGTTACTCTTACAGCGAGATAAGTATGGCCGGGAGTTATCCCTGGACGCGCAAAGATCTCTATGTAGACCATAGTCCACTCTTCAATGCCGACAAAATCCATACGCCTTTGCTGTTTCTTCACGGCACGGCCGATACCAACGTGCCTGTCGGAGAGAGCATTCAGATGTTCACCGCATTGAAGTTGCTGGGGCGCCCTACCGCTTTCGTTGCAATAGAAGGCGAAAACCATTGGGTAATGAATTATGACAAGCGTATCAAATGGCAGAATACCATTTTTGCGTGGTTTGCCAAATGGCTTAAAAACGATCCCACTTGGTGGAATGCAATGTACAATGAAAAGCCTCTCTAAACGATGAAGAAACTCTTCATTGACATCAAAAACTGGTCCAAATACATAGTCCCGATTGTCCGTAAAAAAGACAATCGGGACTTATGTTTATGACATCCATTCCGGAGATAAAGCTGTATCGTTTACTGGCTTGTATCTCATTAGAAATCAATATGATACGATACGCACTTCAATTAACGATCAGACACCTCGTAACCAACGGTTTAACACACCGTATCTAACGGCTTTTTACACTGCAATTAACTGTATGTTGCAATCTCATTTATAACCCGACGAAAATCGATTCTGTTTCAGAGACAAATTGGTTCACGACCGACGACCCCATATTTCTCCCCACCTTAAATTAGTTTAATTATCTCGTCACATCGTCGTTGACCTCTTGTTTTTTCGTTAACTTTACCGACCGTATGAGAAAAATATTGTTATTTATTATTGGGATGGCGATTTCTGCCTGTATTACCATAGCCTGCCGGTTTGCCCCGAAAGACGAACCAGGTGACACAGTAGCTGCCAGCATCTTTGCGCCGCACGATGTTACGGTGAACAAAACAGAGCCAAAAACAGACTCGACAGCGATAAACGACAGTACCGAAATCGGTCATTAAGGCAGCGATTCCAACAGAATCTCGATGAGTCGTGGCACAGCATAACGTTCGATGTCGTGCTCGCGAATCCAGACATAGCCATCGGGCAGCGTTGGTTTCGAATCAGTTTCGAGGAGATAAAAGTCAGCCAAGAGGATGCGATGCGTCAAAACATGTTTGAAATTACGGCGGAGCAAGACCGGTAAGAAGTCTCTCTCGGCCCCTGCAATGGAAGGAAAACCAGCGTCGAACGACTTATCGCCTGTCAACTCGACATCAGCCGCGAGATAAGGCTCCCACAATCCTTGCCAAATATCACCCGAGGCACGGCGTCGAATAGCTGTTTCGCCGTTACACCTTATATATATATAGGTGAGGTGTCGAGTCTTGATTTTGGTCGTTTTCAATTTAACGGGCAACTCATTCACCCGCCCTGTGCGATAGGCTGCACACGACTCGATGAGTGGACAATCCACACATATTTTGAAAGAGAGTTGATCTTCTCCTTTGGTAGCACTCGGAGTAACCACGCATTGCAATGCTCCGAAATCCATCATAGCTTGATTGAAAGCCGACGGAGCATCTTTCGGAAGCAGCGATTGAGCCAATGCGGCAAACTCCTTTTTACCTTCCGTGGAATTAATAGGCGTCTCGATGCCGAAGTATCTAGACAAAACGCGATAGACATTGCCGTCGACCACTGCTACGGGCAGACCGAAAGCAATCGACGCAATGGCTGCAGCCGTATAATCGCCTACGCCTTTCAGTTGTTTAATCTCTTCAAAAGTATCGGGAAATCGACCCCAAGCGACAATCTGTTTGGCAGCCGTATGTAAGTTGCGTGCACGACTATAATAGCCCAATCCCTGCCAAAGTCGTAGCACTTCATCCTCTGATGCCGCTGCCAAATCATTTACACCGGGGAACTGTTTCATAAAACGTACCCAATAATCACGACCTTGCGCGATGCGCGTTTGCTGTAAAATCACCTCGCTTAACCAAATAGCATAGGGGTCGGAAGTATCTCGCCACGGCAAATCGCGACCATTTCGGGCAAACCAGTCGAGTAAAACGGCAGAGAAATTCATCACGTTTTACTGCTCGGGATATTGCTCATAAATCTTCAATCCGAACAGAGCGGCCGTGACATAAACGCGCTCTATGATCGTAGCCAACTGATGTTCGTAATTGAGCCACACGCGATCTCGCAGGAAAAAATAGAATTCCAAGGGCAGGCCACACTGTGTTGCTTCCATCTCTCGCACCATTATTGTCAGGTTCTCGTTTACTTCTTTACGTGCGGCAAGATGCTTTTCAAAGTATTTCCGGAACAATCCGATGTTGGCATCTTCGCCTTCCATATCCTCGGCCGACAGATAACCGGCTTGCACAAGGCGATTCCGCAAATCGTCATCGACCGCTTTCACACTTCGGAAATCAAAATAGACAACCCGCTTTACACGTCGACCACTACTCTGTTGCATACCTTTCCAATTTTGGAAAGAACCATTCACCAGTGTGATCGGCGACACCGTGACAATCGTGTTGTCATAATTGCGCACCTTAACCGTGGTCAGACTGATTTCCTCTACAATACCATCGGCAGTCGTCGAGGGCACGGTTATCCAATCACCTTTCTTTACCATCTCGTTGCTTGTGAGTCGGATACCGGCCACCAGCCCCTCAATCGTATCCTTGAACACCAACATCAGCACAGCCGAAGTAGCTCCCAAACCTGCCAAAAGAGATAGAGGACTCTTACCGAAGATAATCGCCACGGTCACGATAACAGCAATAAAGATAACCACTATCTTCAAAACACCACAGAAAGTCTTGATATATTGCCGGACGGACGAGCTGTGCGAGGTTTCCAATTGGGCAAAAGAAGTGATTAAAACCGTAATCAGTCGCACTGTCATTATTGTGATATAGACAGCCGTAAGACGCTCCAATACCTCACGAACGAAGTGGAACTGATAGAATACCATCGGCAAAAACTGCCATATAACGAGTGCGGGCACGATACGACAAGCCGTGAGCAACACACGGGCATTAAACAAAATATCGTCCCAGTCGGCTGTAGTCCGCGCCGTAAGTTTGTGAATCAACGGCATAATAATGCGCTTACAGAGCACACCGCTCAACCAAGCCAACAACAAAGTGACAAGAACCAGCGCGACGTGACGTACCACCGGCACAGCCGATCCTGATACACCACATAGCTGTATCAGGTTTTCCACATATTCTTTTATGATTTCCATTGTTTTCGAAAAGTTTTAAGAGCAATGAGATTTATATATATTTACTTACTACGGGCTGCACAATGCCTCGCAGATTCGGTCTTGGAAACGGCGACCGTTGCGGCCGTGCATCACGCCTTGATTAATGATTGAGAAGCATAGTCGGTGTCCGTTGGCAGCCGTACAATAGCCGGCCAGACTACTGACACCCATTACCGTGCCGGTCTTTGCTTTCACATTGCCACTGGTAAAGGGGTTACGCATCCTGTTTTTCAGCGTTCCGTCAAAACCGGCAACGGGCAAAGCAGGAAGCAGATGCAGGTAAATATTACCATTGCGATAAGCATATCGAAGGAGCATTACTTCTAACTCAGGACTGACATAGTTGTAAAGAGAGAGTCCGGAGCCGTCGGCAAGCCGATATCTCGACGGATTCAGCCCCACTTTGGAGATGAGTCGGCCAATGACTGCACGTGCACTCTCGGCTGTTGCGGGGCGATTACCAGTAGAAGAAGCGATTTGATAGAACATAGATTCAGCATAAAGGTTATCGCTTTCTTTCAACATACGCATCAATATTTGGTCGATCGTGTGGAAACGGGAAACAATACAGAACGCGTCTTGGGGCTTACGAGCCTCGCCCGTAGCTGCTTCGACAACCACACCGGCCGCTCGCAGTTCGCTGACAAACCGCTCGATAAAAACATCTTTACGACCGATGAGTAGCGGCGAAAGCGCGGGATTGTCATCATCCCAGCACCAACCTTCACCCAAAGTATCGTTATCTTTCATCGTTTTATCGGCATAAATGTTGCCGCGAATAGTGTCTACACCCATCTTATGAAAGCTCTCGACAAAGGCTTTGAGGTCGTCTGAATTGAAGCGCGGGTCGAAACCGCCCACACAATAGATATCGCCCGTGAGCACATTGTTTTCCACTCGTCCCGTATAGCACAATTCGGTCTTGAACTGATAAGAACCGCCTAACTTATCAATGGCGGCAATGGCCGTGATGACTTTCATCGTAGAAGCGGGCCGCATCAGCTGACGCTCGTTGAAACGAATGATGGCCGAATCGGCATCGAGGTCGTAAACCATCAGTCCCACCTGTGAAGTCTCGAACATATCTGCCTGCAACAGTCGGTCTATATAGTGCTGCACCGACTGTGGCCAAGGCAGAAGCAGACTGTCGCGGGCCAGCGAGTCGATGGCCGTTGAGTCTGCAATACTTTCCGATTTATCATCTTCCGTTGTCTCTTCTTCGATTTGCGCCGCTGCTGGCAACGTGAAAACCAAGAAGAGCAACCACAAATATCTTTTCATTCCTCGTTTTGTTCTTGTCTCTTTTTCAGCTCAGCAATAAACGCTTCGCTGTTATCGGGCGTGACACTCACCATTCGTCGCTCTCCGTATTCAATCAACAGATAATGCGACAGGCCGAAAGCGGTCTTCATCAACGTGCATCTGACGATTTCGTTGACAGCAATCACCGTCGGACGAGAGAATCGGCCGCGATCGATTCGCAGCACTTCGCTGCGCTCGGAAACGGTAAACGTGTATGTGGTATGAATCATCCGCTCGATCATCAGCACCACAATCACCGCTACAAACAGCCCCGTGAGCGCTGCTTTTTGCCACAAAAGATAAAACGCAAGCAATGAAAATACCGTTATGCCGCACTTATTTGCCATCGTGAACTGCTGATGAAAGGTTCTCTCCATAACGCTTGCAAAAGTACGCTTTTTTATCAACAAATCGTCTATTTATCAACATTTATTATTACTTTTGCGGCAGACAATAATGACCCTTTATGGTTTTTAAATACGACTTTTTAATTATCGGCGCCGGGGTTGCCGGTATGAGTTATGCCCTGAAAATTGCTAAGGCGCACAAAGGAACGGTGTGTCTTATCTGTAAAACATCGCTCGAAGAGGCCAATACGGCGTTTGCGCAGGGCGGAGTGGCCGCTGTTACCCGTCTGGCAACAGATGATTTCGACAAACATATCAATGACACCATCATTGCAGGAGACTTCATCAGTGACCGAAAAGCAGTGGAATTGGTCGTGCGGAACGCGCCCGAACAGATTCGGGAACTGGTAAATTGGGGCGTCAACTTCGACCGAACTGGCGACGGTTCGTTCGATTTGCACCGTGAAGGAGGGCATTCCGAGTTCCGCATTCTGCATCACGCAGACGACACCGGAGCCGAAATCCAACGCGGACTGATGGCTGCCGTACGAACCAATAACAGTATCGAAGTACGCGAAAATCACTTTGCCGTAGAGCTGATCACGCAACATCATCTCGGAGTGGAGGTTACTCGCCGCACACCCGATATCGAGTGTTATGGCGCCTATGTGTTAAATCCTGATACGAAAAAGGTAGATACATATTTAAGTAAGGTCACGCTGATATGCACCGGCGGCTGCGGAGCTGTTTATCAGACCACAACCAACCCCGTGATAGCTACCGGCGATGGCGAGGCTATGGTCTATCGGGCCAAAGGAACGGTGCACGATATGGAGTTCGTGCAGTTTCATCCCACCGCCCTTTATCACCAAGGCGAGACTCATCCGGCCTATCTTATTACCGAGGCGATGCGCGGTTATGGCGGCATTTTGCGTCTCCCGTCGGGCGAATCGTTTATGGAGAAGTACGACGAGCGCCTTTCGCTGGCCCCTCGAGATATCGTTGCTCGCGCCATCGACAAGGAAATGAAAATTCACGGACTCGATCACGTCTGCTTAGACATCACCCATAAGGATGCGGAAGAAACTCGCCGACATTTCCCTAACATCTACCAGAAATGTTTGAGCATAGGAATCGACATCACAAAAGATTATATTCCCGTACGACCGGCGGCCCATTATATGTGCGGCGGCATCAAAGTAGATCTCAACGGATGCTCGTCCATCCGCCGACTCTATGCCATCGGCGAGTGCGCCTGCACCGGATTGCACGGCGGCAACCGTCTGGCCAGCAACTCACTCATCGAAGCCGTGGTCTATGCAGACGTCGCCGCTCGGCACGCTTTAGCTCATATCGACGACTATTCACTGAATACTGCCGTACCGGAGTGGGACGATGCCGGCACGATGAGCAACGAAGAGCGCATCCTGATTACGCAAAGCGTGAAGGAAGTAGGCGAGATTATGAGCAATTATGTGGGTATCGTGCGCAGCGATTTACGCCTGAAACGCGCATGGAATCGTCTTGATCTCCTTTACGAAGAGACCGAAACGCTTTTCAAACACGTCAAAGCGAGCCGCGAAATCTGCGAGCTTCGCAATATGATCAACGTGGGTTATCTCATCACTCGAATGGCTATCGAACGCAAAGAGTGCCGCGGTCTGCATTTTACCATCGACTATCCGCACCACGCCTACGACGGAGTGGCTCCGTCAACTTTCAATTCATAAAAAGCGTTTATCGATTTTCGAGTCAATGATTCTGCTTCCGACTTTCACTCATCGGCTGCAACTCGTAGGTACTGTTGCATCAACCATTCCTGCTGTTGGGCAATAGTCAGGTTACTGTTGTCAAGCTCTATGGCATCGGGTGCTTTACGGAGAGGACTCACTTCACGATGACTGTCAATGTAATCGCGCTCTTGCACGTTTTTCAAAATATCGGAATAGTCGGCCGAAATGCCCTTAGCTTTGAGTTCATCAAAGCGGCGTCGGGCACGCACTTCGGCACTGGCAGTGACAAAAATTTTAAGTTCAGCATCGGGAAACACCACGGTTCCGATGTCGCGTCCGTCCATAACAACTCCCTTATCAGCCCCCATTCGTTGCTGTTGGGCCACCAACGCCGAACGTACAAAAGGCAAGGCAGCTATTTGGCTGACATTGTTGGAAACCTCCATTGTACGTATCTCTTGCTCCACATTTTCCCCGTTGAGAAATGTGTCGGGATGACCCGTCTCGTGATTAACGGCAAATGAGACGGTGATTAACGGCATTTCGCGCTCCAATTCGATGCTTTTCACCGTGCGATTAACGGTAAGTTGTCGACGCTTTAGTGCATAGAGAGTTACGGCCCGATACATTGCGCCTGTGTCGATGTAAATATATCCTATCTCACGCGCTAAGTTTTTGGCCATCGTACTCTTGCCGCACGATGAGTAACCATCGATTGCTATGGTTATTTTTTTCATTCTATTTAAAGGCTGTATGATACATTCATTATGAGTGATGACGACGAAACGTGATATTTTCCGTATGCCAAATGGAGCTTGAAACGCTCTAATTGCAAGCCTGCTCCGAGCGAGAGACCGGCCCCGTGACTGCTGCTGCCATCACTAACAGCAATTTTCATCTCGTGGGCTCGCCGAAAGTTATAGCCAGCTGCCACATAAATGCGGTCTGAAAGCAACACATCCACGCCCGCCGTAACGTGATTGACGAAAGCGTAATGCCAATGATTGAGGTCTACAAACGTAGCGGAGAAGCGCAACGGCATACGTTCAAAACGCTTACTGATACCGAATTGCAAGTCGAGTGGCATTTTTTCATAGTTGTCGTTATAGGCTTTCAGCTGTCCGCCGAGGTTTTTGGCCACAGCCGAAACAGAGATTTGTCGGTCGGGATCGTAATAGTTGACTCCCAAATCGACCCCCATCGCCAATGAATTGTAGCTACCGAAATAAGAAGTAATGAGCTTTGCAGTGATGCCTCCGATGAAACGCTCGGACAATTCGTAAGAAAACACGCCCGAAAAAGCAATCTCATTGGCCGAGAACTCGCCTATCTGCACACCATTTTCATCAGTCTGGCGCATTCTTCCGTAGTTAATGAACTGTACACCGGCGGCAATCGTGGTTGCCTCTCGGATAATTCGGGTGAACGAAGCACTGCCATAGTTCACGCCGCTCATATAATTCATATAGTTGAAATTGAGTGTTTTATCACTCACCGAACCGAGAAGCGCCGGATTGTTGAACATCAACGGTGCATCATCTTCAATCAAAGTAATGTTATCTCCACCCAAAGCTGCGGCGTGCGCGCTCACCGGCAGTCGCAGAAATTGATAGATCTCCTGACTCGTCTGAGCCTGCATCGGTATCAAAATGACCAACAAAAGGAGGGTGAAAACAACTTTTTTCATCTGTTTTTTCTATTTTCTCGGCAAAGATACAGCTTTTTTCAAATATCTGTACTATATTTGCATTGAATTCGTTTTCATACAACGGATGGACAAGTTGAATATTGCCAATGTGTCTAAGCGTGGCCGAATGCCGTGTAATTGATGCAAGGCGAGATTCTGAAAGGAATTGAATTGGAGATCAAGAAGTCTGAAACAGCCAATCCGGAGAACAGTCGCAGCACGGGATTTCTGCTGGGATTGATTTTTGTATTGGCGTTGCTGTTCGTCGGTTTCGAGTTCAACAGCCGTAGCGGAGATGCCGAATCAGACAGTCGCGAACTCGATGATATGGCACAGGATATCGTGATGCGACCTGCGATGAATCGTCAGGATATGATCACTGCAATGTCTCCAAGCCCTGCATCACGAGCTATTACAGAGAAAATCAAGGCCGTGGACAAGGTTGAAAACAAGCCCGATAAAGTGTCGCCCAACAGTAATCCGCTGATGATTGGCGACGGAGACGGGCAGGTTTCGGATGCAAACGTCACACAGGCATTGCCCCAGACGCCTGTGGAAGACCACGGCCTGAACGACGTCCGCATAGTGGAAGCCTTGCCGGAGTTCCCCGGCGGGATGGTGGAATTTATGAAATGGCTCACCAAGAATCTGCGTTATCCCACCTATGCACATCAACAACGTATTGAGGGAAAGGTGGTGGTGTCGTTCATTGTCAATACAGACGGTAGCATTGCAGAGGTAAAACTGGCCCGATCTGTCGATCCGTTACTTGACCGCGAGGCGCTCCGCGTAATTCGGATGATGCCCAAATGGAAACCGGGAATCCAAAACAACCGACCTTGTCGGACGATGTTTGCCGTACCGGTAGTATTTAAATTATAGACACAAAAGTGAGAAAACGAGTGGACGAGTAGACAAGTGGAAGTGAAAAAGTGGATGAGTGAGCAAGCAGATAAGTGAACAGGGCTGCTTTCTTATCAACTCGTTAACTTGTCAACTCGTCAACTAAACAGATATAAAGATGAAATGTTGACAGCCGATGAAATACTGACAAAGGTAAACGAATATATTGACAACCTGTCGTATGACCGTCAGCCCGACTCGCTTTACGCCCCGATCAAATACGTATTATCAATGGGCGGCAAGCGAATCAGACCCGTATTGATGCTGCTTGCATACAATTTGTATCGCGATGATGCAGAAACAATACTCCCGACAGCTTGCGGATTGGAGACCTATCACAACTATACGCTGCTGCACGACGACCTGATGGATCGTGCAGAATTGCGTCGCGGCCATCAGACTGTGCACAAACGGTGGAACGATAACACAGCCATTCTGAGCGGAGATACGATGTTAGTGCTGGCGTATCAGCGCATTGCACAATGCAATCCGACCAAACTCAAACTCGTGCTCGACCTTTTCACCGAGACGGCTTTAGAGATAGGAGAAGGCCAACAGTACGATATGGACTTTGAAAATCGCAATGATGTCACCGAGGATGAGTACATCGAGATGATTCGTTTGAAGACAAGCGTGTTGCTAGCGTGCGCTTTAAAAACGGGCGCAATCCTTGCCGGAGCTCCCCAAAAAGATGCGGACACATTGTACAAGTTCGGCGAACAGATTGGACTTGCCTTTCAGTTGCAAGACGACTTCTTAGATGTCTACGGCGATACGCAGGTTTTCGGAAAGGCCATCGGCGGTGACATCGTATCGAACAAGAAGACATATATGCTCATCAATGCGTTGAATCGGGCCACCGAAAAACAGCGTGCCGAATTGGAACAATGGCTCTCAGCCCCCCGTTTCGATGCCAAAGAGAAGATCGCTGCCGTCACCTTATTATATAATGAGATTGGAGTCGACCTGCTGGCAACGGCTAAAATCTCTTATTTTTATGACCAAAGCCGTAAGTATTTGGCTGCACTCAACATACCCGAAACGCGCAAATGCGAACTGATTGACTATACTTCACGGATGATGAACCGCCAATATTGAGCCTATGCCGTACAGACGATTGCCTAAAACAGATGCTGCGAGATTGAAAGCTTTGAAAACATTGCTTAACAATAACGATATTTACACGGTTCGCAATCGGTTTATCGATTGGCAAACGCTCAACCGAGCCCAACCCGCTTACGACCGTTTGCTCACCGCTTACGAACAATACCGCGTATGTTTGCAGGCACAAACTCGCTCATCAGGCCGTTTCGACAAGCTACAACACAAGGCTTCGGTCTATGTAAGTCACTTCTTACAGGTACTGTTGATGGCTGTCGAACGTGGGGAAATCAAACGCCAGTACCTCACTCTTTACGGATTATCTCACAATGCCACGTCGTTGCCCAACTTCAAGACTGCCGATGGTCTCGTAGAATGGGGTAAGAGAGTGTTGGAAGGCGAAAAAGCACGGATCAAAAAAGGCGGACGTCCTATCTATAATCCCACAATCGGGATGGTTTCCACCCATTGGGATATCTTCAAAAACATCTACGAGCAACAGAAATCACTGCAAAATCGTACGCAGAAAGCTTTGGACGACATCCAGAAATTGCGTCCGGAGATAGACGAAATACTGTTGGATTTATGGAATCAGATTGAAAAACACTTCGAAAAAGAGCCTCCTGAGATGAGATTTGAAGCGTGTCGTAAGTTCGGGGTAATATACTATTACAGACGAAACGAGAAACATTTGTATTGAATGAATTACGTAGATACTCACACACATTTAGATGGCGAGGAGTTCAGAGACGATCTTCCGCAGGTCATTGCACGTGCAAAAGCCGTAGGAGTGAGCAAAGTTTTCCTGCCCGCCATCAACCTATCCTCGGTCGAATCCATTCAGAATGTCTGCCGAACATATCCCGATTATGCCTATCCGATGATCGGTCTGCATCCCGAAGAAGTGAAAGCCGACTTCCGCGAAGTACTGGGCAAGATGCGGGCAATCCTCGAACGCAATCTCGCTGAACCCGGACAGGACGCCCGTTACATTGCTATCGGTGAGATAGGATTGGACTTTTATTGGAGCAGAGAGTTCAAACAGGAACAGTTAGAGGCCTTCGAAGAGCAAGTGAAATGGTCTGTCGAAACTCGGCTTCCACTCTCCATTCATTGCCGAAAGGGGCAAAACGAGATGGTTCACATCCTCAAACGCTATGCCGAAGCTCTGCCCGGCGGCGTGTTCCATTGCTTTACGGGAAACGAAAAAGAAGCTACCGAGTTACTGGCTTTCGATCGATTCGTGCTCGGAATAGGCGGAGTTCTGACTTTCAAAAGCAGTCATCTGCCCGAGGTTTTGCCTCACTTGCCGTTGTCTCGGCTCGTATTAGAAACTGACTCTCCCTATATGGCTCCTGTTCCGATGCGCGGTCAGCGCAACGAAAGCTCTTATGTACAATACGTCTTGCAGAAATTGGCGGCGTGTTACGGTATTTCCGACGAAGAGATTGCCCGTCGGACAACAGCCAATGTACAACGCGTTTTCGGCGTATAACCATCCGTTGAATTTGCAGAAATTCGTCATTGATAATGATTTTTCCGCTATTTTGTGCGGGAAATCAAGATAAAAGCCTTAATTTTGCAACGCATTTGAAACAAGGAAAGGTGCTCGAGTGGCTGAAGAGGCACGCCTGGAAAGCGTGTAATCGGCGAAACCGATTCGGGGGTTCGAATCCCCCTCTTTCCGCAATGAGAGCGAAGTGGACACACAATGTCTGTTTCGCTCTTTGTGAAAAGAGACGTATCCCGATTAAAACAATTATAAAAACGACATAAGAATAATGAAGAATCTGATTGTGAGATTTGCCATATCACTCCTCCTTTTACTCTGTTTCTCAATGACGATTACAGCCCAAAAACAGGGTGGTGAAGAACAGACGGCGCAGCAAGAGATACAGAACGGAAAACCAGATGCCGTTAATCGCAAGACAACTAACGGTAAATCGCAAGCCGAAAAACCATTAAATGCAGGGCAAAAAGCCGTTAATGATTCGGCTGTTGATAACAACCTGGCCGACAGTATGTTAGAAAGCACCATCACGTCGACACCGGATACGGATATCGAACCGATTGAAAGTGCAGGATTTCACCAGGCTTTAAAGACCAAATTCATTGAAGGCAACGCCGGATTTATGTCGCTCGTGGCCCTGGCTTTGGTTATTGGACTGGCGTTTTGCATCGAGCGAATCATCTACCTCAGTCTGTCCGAGATCAATGCCAAGCAGTTTATGCGCGATCTTGAAGCCAAGATCAATACCGGCGACATCGAAGCGGCAAAGGATCTGTGCCGAGACACACGCGGGCCCGTGGCTTCCATCTGTTACCAAGGTCTCGTACGCATCGACGAGTCGATAGACAATATCGAGCGTTCGGTAGCTGCTTACGGTTCGGTGCAGGCTGCCAACTTAGAAAAAGGCTGCTCGTGGATTACGCTTTTCATCGCGATGGCACCGTCATTAGGATTCCTCGGTACCGTGATTGGTATGGTAATGGCTTTCGATCAGATTCAGTCAGCCGGCGACATCAGCCCTACCATTGTGGCTTCGGGAATGAAAGTGGCCCTCATCACAACGATTTTTGGTATCATCGTAGCCCTGATTTTACAGATATTCTATAACTATATCCTCTCCAAAATCGAGCATCTCACGTCGCAGATGGAAGAATCTGCCATCACGTTACTCGATTCGGTGATGAAGTATCAGTTGAAGAAATGAAGCTCAGCAACATTCACCGATGGCCCGCCGAACGCCTGTCGCAACTTATACTCTACGTATTGATCGGGATGGCAACAGTGATTTTCTCACTGTTTTACGTCATCGGCTATGACCATCCGTATGCCATCAATCCCAACTTCAATGCACCGCTGTTCACAGATGCGATAATCTGGCTGATGTTTGTCCTCGTCTTAGGAGCCGTCGGACTTACTTTCTGGGCCGTTTGGACCGGTCTTCGCAAACGCGGAAAGAGCGGCCGGCTCGACAATAATATCCCTGTCAAACAGATTTCTTACGCTATTTCTATCGGCACCGTTGTGCTGGCGGCGGTCACTTTCGGACTCGGCTCTTCATCGGAGATGCTGATCAACAGTCGGAAATATGCTGACACACTGTGGCTGAAAACCGCTGATATGTTCATTTATACGGGCGGACTGCTACTCATTGCAGCTGTTGCGGCCGTTGTTTACGGTGCAACACGCTATTACAGAAAGGAGAAACGATAGCCAATGTTTCGTCATCGCCCACGCCGAGTGCCCAGACTCAACACCACATCAACGGCCGACATCTCGTTTATGTTGTTGATTTTCTTCCTCGTTACCACGTCGATGGATGTGGATAAAGGGCTTTCGCGGCAGCTTCCGCCGCCCGATCTGCGCCCCCAAACGGAGGAAACGAATGTAGAAAAGCACAATCTGATGACGTTAGAAATCACAGCCGACAATCGATTATACATTGACCGGCATCCCGCTCGGATAGCTGACTTACGACAAACGGCGCTGCATTTCATCCAGAGTCGCGGCAAGCATCATCTCTTTTCTATCTCCATAGATCCCAATTCGGGATACGATACTTACTTTCAGATGCAAAACGAACTGGTGGCTGCTTACAACATTGCCCGCAACGAATGGGCTTTGCGCAAGTTCGGACGCCGTTACAGCCTTTGCTCTCAGCAGCAACGCGAAGCCGTGAAGGCGCTTTGCCCGCAGCGAATAGCTGAGAATTACGATGCAAAAAGGGAAGGAGGAGACCGATGAGCAGATTTCGTCGTCGTACGCACAGCGTGCCCGGACTCAATACTTCGTCGCTTCCGGATCTCATTTTCACCGTTCTTTTCTTCTTTATGATCGTTACTCATATGCGTAAAACGGTCTTAAAGGTGCATTTTCAAGTACCGCAGGGCACCGAACTGACGCGATTAACCAAGAAGTCGGCTGTCTCTTACATCTACATCGGAAAACCTTCGAGGGATATGCAAGCTATTTCCGGTACCGAACCCCGCATCCAATTGAACGACAAATTCGCGTCGGCCGAAGACATAACTGATTATATGGAGACCGAACAAAACCGTATGTCGCCCGAAGACCGGCAGCAAATGACGGTTTCGATCAAGGCCGACAAGCATACGAAAATGCACGTAATGACCGACGTCAAACAAGCATTGAGACAGGCTAAAGCCCTGCGCATAAGCTATTCGGCCGTTTCTCGGAAGTGAAAATCAAGCGAATCTTTACTCATTATGTTACAAAATACGATTGATTTATTGCGAATATCGTTACTTTGTTTTATCTTTGCAAACAAATTAACATCAAATGGGACATCACGGTTTAGACTTATTGGATAAGAAGATCCTTACTCTTATCGGAGAAGATGCACGCATTCCATTCCTCGAAGTGGCTCGTGCGTGTAACGTAAGTGGCGCTGCCATTCATCAGCGCATTCAAAAACTCATTAACCTCGGTATCTTAAAGGGATCTCAGTTTATCATCGATCCAGAGAAAGTAGGTTATGAAACGTGTGCATTTGTCGGTCTCCACCTCAAAGATCCAAACACATTCGACCGCGTAGCAAATGAATTGCGCAAAATACCCGAGGTCGTAGAGTGCTACTGTCCGACAGGAGACTTCGATCTGTTCGTCAAGATTTACGCTTTCAACAACCATCACTTGGCTGATATTATTCACGATAAGATACAGCCTTTGGGCCTTTCGGGCAGCGATACTATCATCTCTTTTAATACGATGATTCACCGACAACTACCCATCGCGAAGATTCCCGTAGAGTCGGAAGAGGAAGAAGGCTAAGTCGCCACATCTTTTATAAATATCGAAACAAGGCATTGCCAAGCTGACTTTGTTTGGCAATGTTTATATTTTTGTTGTCATCGGCAAAATTTTTCACGACAGACAAATCAACATCTGAGTACGGATACCGATTACAGGAGAAGTATTTTCTTTCATCCCAATTCATAGCTTAGAGATCCGCTTGTATCTACCTGTTAATCAAATAGATACAAATGGTGTTATAATTAACGGTCAATCGCGGCACAAATAACCGTTAAACGGCGTGCGTTTAACGGCTTTTTGCAAGGCGTTTAACGGTCTTTTGCAAAACGGTCGACGATACAACGAAAAAAGATAAGAACGTAATTCCTTTCTGTTTTTTCTGCAATAATTCCACGATGCTATTATAAACAAAATCTTTAAAATACTTATATTTTGCAAAGCAGAGATTGAAAACAGCAACATTTATTATTCATTTCCTTTTGCTTTAACTGTCTTTAATACAAAAAAAACAAATCGAAAGGTTTTTATGCGAGTATTATTGGATTTTTAATTATTTTTGTCTCGTAAATCAGGTTATACCGAGATTTATCGAAACAAACAAATTTATAACTACAACCCAAAGTATTATGCAACTATCAAAAGCCTTAGCAACCTCTTTGCATTGTGCTGTATACGGGGCGGTCTTATCACTGTTCGCACCCGCATTACAGCAAACGGCAACTGCCGGCGGCATTCCCACAAGCGCGAATGTCAATCGTATTGCAAGCGGATCAAACGCTTCAAAGACTCCGGGGAGCCCCGCACCCGTTCAGAAAACATTCAAAATCGTGGGCGTTGTAACAGACTCTAAGACCGGCGATCCATTAGTCGGAGCAACCATTAAACTTTTAGGAACTTCTGTAGGAGCCGTTACCGATGTCGACGGTCGGTTTAAAATCCAAGCCGCCAAAGGATCAACTTTAGAAGTGTCGTATCTCGGTTACACCACCAAAAAAATCAAAGTAAGTGACGTCAAGGTACTTTCCATCACCCTTTCCGATGATGTTCAGACATTGGAAGGAGCCGTTATCACAGCTTTCGGAACAACTCAGAAGAAAGAAACGGTAACCGGATCTATTCAGACTGTTCGTCCGGCAGACTTGAAAGTACCAGCAACCAACTTGTCAACAGCGTTTGCCGGCCGCCTTTCGGGTGTTATTGCCTATCAGCGCAGCGGCGAACCGGGCAACAACGGAGCCAATTTCTTCGTACGCGGCATATCCACAATGAGCGGTGCTACATCTCCGTTAATCGTGATGGACGGCGTAGAGATCTCACACGCAGACCTTAATGCCATCGACCCTGAGATTATCGAAAGCTTCTCTGTACTGAAAGATGCAACGGCAACAGCAATGTATGGTACGCGCGGAGCTAATGGCGTGCTCATCATCAAGACCAAATCGGGGGCCGATCTCGATCATCCTATAATCGGACTGCGCGTGGAAAACTGGATTAATACACCCACCAAGCGTCCCAGAACAGTAGACGGCGTCACCTTTATGCGTATGTATAACGAGGCCGTTACTAACCAACAGTCGGGCGACGTGCTCTATTCGGAAGACAAAATCAATGGAACAATCAAAAAACTGAATCCTTATGTTTATCCCAATGTCGATTGGTATAAGGAGATTTTCAAAGAAGTGACTTGGAACCAACGTGCTAATTTCAACGTGCGCGGCGGTACGGCAAAGATCACTTACTTTATGAACATCAACGCAAGTCACGAAACCAGTATGCTGAGAGACGTCTCAGGAAAGTATTTTTCCTATCACAACGGTACGAGTTATATGAAATATGCCTTCCAGAACAACGTAGACTTCCACCTCTCCAAGACTGCAACGCTGGCGTTGCACCTCAATGTTCAGATGAACAATATGCACGGAATGCTGGTTAATGATAAAGGTGATGGACTTAAAAAAGTGTTCGATGGCATTATGGGAACTAATCCGGTAGACTTCCCGATTATGTATCCCAAGGGCAATGATGAATGGTATCATTGGGGCTCTTTGCAGGCAGGAAACTACAATCCGGATAATCCAATGGCGCTTGCAACCACCGGTTACAGAGATGTTTTTGAAAGTACGGTGGTGGCTAACCTCAACTATGACCAGAAATTAGACTTTATCACCAAGGGATTATCATTCAAAGCCTTGTTCTCTTTTAAAAACTGGACTAAAAATCATAAATACAGGGTTCAGAATTACAACAGATACCAGCTAACGGATTACGCCGCTAACGGAGCCGCCGAGGGCGGATATGATATGACCATTAAGCCGATCGGCGTACCACAAAAGTATTTATTGAATAATTATTTCGGCACATCGGGCGACCGCCGGTATTATTTTCAGGCGTTTCTTGATTATAACCGGAGGTTCGGAGATCACAATGTGGGCGGAATGATACTGTTCAATATAGATGAATATAACTCTAATGTCAATTTCGATTTCCTCTCATCGCTCCCCAAACGCAGGATGGGCTTTGCCGCACGAGCCTCTTACGACTATAAATCTCGCTATTTATTGGAACTCAATGCGGGCTACAACGGGTCTGAAAGTTTCGCAAAAGGCCACCGCTGGGGATTCTTCCCGTCGGTTTCTTTGGGATGGAATGTCGGCGAAGAAGCGTTTTTCGAACCGATCAAGAAATTCGTTCAGCAATTGAAGTTACGCGGTTCCTACGGCTTGGTTGGTAATGATCAAGTGGAAAAAGCCCGTTTTGCGTACCAAGCTATTGTAAATCTGACCGGCAGTCCATCGTATACTACGGGTTACGGAGGGCAAGGACGCACACTCAGCGGACCAGCTTTTAATAGATTCGAGAATCCTAATCTCACGTGGGAAGTAGGTCATAAGCTGAACGTCGGAATAGATCTTCGCCTCTTTGATGCATTAAATATCACCGTGGATGCATTTCAAGAAATTCGCGATCACATCTTCCAGGCCAAAGGTTCGATACCGAATTATTTTGGAACAGCAGCTACAACAATCTACGGAAACCTTGCAAAAGTCAAGAACTGGGGTATTGATTTAGCTACGAATTACGGCAAGAAAATCAATGACGACTGGTCTGTTGAATTCCGAGGAACATTCACCTTTGCACGTAACAAGGTGTTAGAATATGATGAAGCAGCAGACACTCGCCCCGCATTGAGACAGGTAGGAAGAAGCCTGAACACCTATCTCGGCTATGTGGCAGATGGTTTATACATCGACGAAGCAGATATTGCTCACAGTCCGAAATCAACACTCGGCAACATTGCAATAGCTCCCGGCGACGTGAAATATAAGGATCAGCCCGACCAAAACGGAGAATATGACGGTAAAATCGATGCCAACGATCGTGTACCAATCGGCCGTCCATATATTCCGGAAATCGTTTACGGCTTCGGACCATCCATCTCTTATAAGAAATGGGACCTTTCTTTCTTCTTCCAAGGACAAGCAAACGTGAGCCTGATGATGAGTGATTTCGAGCCATTCGGTACACAAAGCAAGCGGAATGTCTTGCAATGGATTGCAGATGATTATTGGAGCAAAGATAATCAGAACCCGAACGCTCGCTATCCGCGTCTGACCAAGTATAACAATCATAACAATATGCAAGCATCTACCTATTGGTTGCGCAATGCTGCATTCCTTCGTTTGAAGAATTTAGAGGTAGGTTACAAGTTCAAATTCGGTCGAATCTATGCCAGTGCGACCAACATCGTGACTTTCTCTGGCTTTAAACTTTGGGATCCCGAAATGGGAGGAGGAGCCGGAATGTCATATCCTCTGCAACGAACGTTCAACATCGGTCTTCAACTAACATTCAAATAAACGCTTAACAGAAAACAAAATGAAAGCTATATATCAATTTATCATTGTCGCGGTAACAGCTCTCTGTTTCTCCTCGTGCGATTTCTTAGACATCGTTCCCGATGAGAATGCCACGACCAAAGACACTTATTCCGATAAGGATAAGGCCGAGAAGTATCTCTATTCCTGCTATGGCTACCTGCCGCAATGCAACGTTGCATCGGCTTCTCTCGACTTATTGACCGGCGACGAAATCGTAACCTCATTCGAACACGAGACATTCGCCTCCTTTCCTAAGGGTAATTACACAGCCTATAGTCCTGTAATCTCTTACTGGGATTCATTCTTTCAGGGTATCAGACAGTGTTATATGTTCCTCAATGTCATTGACAAGACACCTGGATTAGATGACGCTTTGAAGACGGATTACAAAGCCCAGACCCACTTTCTCATTGCATACTATCACTATATGTTGGCTCGTTGCTATGGCCCTATCATCTTAGTACGAGAAGAACCCAATATAGAGACACCCATCAAAGACTATGCTCACCGCTCGCCTTATGATGAATGCGTGCAGTGGATATGTGATAAATTAGACGAAGCAGCCAAAGATTTGCCCGCCATTCGGCCGCAGATACAGTATGGCTTGGCCACAAACGTAGCGGCAAAAGCTGTAAAAGCCAAGATGCTTCTTTATGCTGCATCTCCGCTTTTCAATGAACAGGCTCCTGTTTTGTATAAGAATATGAAAGATCCGGACGACGGAACATTGCTGATGCCATCTTCTTACGATCCCAATAAATGGGTAAAGGCGCGCGATGCAATGAAAGAAGCTATCGAGCTTGCAGAACAAAACGGCTATCACTTGTACACAAAACAAGACCGATACATCGGCGATAATAACAAGAATCAGTATCCCGCAGCTGGCTATAACCGTTGTATGCGCCTGCTGAATCTCGACTATCAGGACGTGAATCCAGAAGTTTTGCTAGCCGAAACACGCAGCGGCGGATGGTACGGAATACAAAACAAGTCTATGCCTTACAACGATTCGGGATCGGCTTGGAATGGAATCTGCCCCACTTGGGCTATGCTCAACCGCTTCTACACGAAGAACGGCCTTCCTTGGGACGAAGATCCGGAGTTTAAAAACACTGACAAGATGAAGGTGGTTATGATCGATGATGCCCACGCAGACGAAGGACAAGTAGGCCAAAAGACATTAGCCTTCAACTTAGACCGTGAACCTCGCTATTACGCTTGGGTGGCTTTCCAAGGCGGGTACTATGAATTGCAGAACGATCCGGTTAATCCTGCCTATACGATGAGCAACGGACAGAAGAATACTTCCGACTCTCGTGTGGTCTGTAACTTCCTTCTCGGTGGTAATTGCAGCCGCGGAACTGTCACTCAAAAGCGGCCGGGCAACTACTCACCGGGCGGTTATCTCAACAAGAAATTCGTCAGTCCGAATACCGTTGTGGCTTCCAGTGGAGGCGGATCACGCGAAGAGAGTCCATTCCCGGTTATCCGTTTGGCAGACCTTTACCTCGGATATGCCGAAGCCTGCATTGAAACGGGAGACTTGGAGACTGCCAAAACTTATATAAATAAGGTGAGAGTGCGTGCGGGAATACCCACCGTTGAAACTTCGTGGAGTGCTGTCGGCGTAACGTTAGACCAAGCTAAGCTGCGGCAAATAGTACGACAGGAGCGGATGGCAGAACTCTATCTCGAATGTCAGAACTTCTGGGATATGCGTCGCTGGATGCTCGGTGAGAAATATTTTAACGTGAAAGTCAAAGGGTTGAACATCGATGCAACGACGGTAGAAGAGCTTGCAAATATTAAAGAAATCAATTTCGAGCGTAAGTTCGAGGCTCCCACACAGTATCTATTGCCTATACCCCTCGGCGATATTAATAAAAATCCGCACCTGGTCAACAATCCCGGCTACACGGGCGACCACAGATAACATACACTTAAACGTTGAATAAGATGAAAAAAACTATATTTTCAATGATATGCCTGTGCATAATCACAGGGTTCATTTCGTGCAACGATGACGACAAAGGACCTGTACCGACATCTATCGATGCGAAAACACTCACTTATAAGAAAGCTCCCGGAGCCGTCGTTATCAAATGGACGATTCCCGAGAATCCGACTTACAAGTATATAAAAGTGACCTATCAGGTGCCGGGTGAAGCTTCGGTAAGAACTCGTTTGGCCAGTATGTATAGCGACTCCATCAAAATCGACAACCTGTTAGCACGCTATGGAGAGATAGAATACAGTCTGCAACCTCACAATGCACAAGGAACCGGAGGCGAAATCGTAAAAATCACGGCACAGGCAGGCGCTGCAACGAAAACCATTTATGAGACTTACAAAGACTTACTCACGTTCGATATCAACCACGTGTGGTCAGATAACCCCGAAACATCAGAAGGACCGCTCTCCGCTTTAATCGACGGGAACGAGAATAACTTCTTCCATATGAGTTGGAGTAACCCTAAACCCTTTCCTCATTACATCGTTTTCGATCTCGGACAAGAGCGAACGGCCCTGCGATTTCGCTATGTATGTCGCGATAACAATAACAAGGACAATCCCAAAGAGCTTGATGTCTTGGTCAGCAATACTTTTGAAAACACTGCCGATTATTATACCAATGAGACCGGAACCACGCTCTTGAAATCTTTCTCAGGACTTCCTCGTGACAAGAAAGCCGTCTATGAAACTGCCCAAACCATCAAAAGCGAAAAGCCTTTCAGATATGTTTGGTTTAAAATCAAGTCTTCGACAAGCGGCAAAAACTGGGTGGCATTAGCCGAATGGCAGATATTCAAAATCAGGGAAAAACTCTACGACCCGGAAATCAATGAGACAACGGTTGTCGAGTATTGACAAAACTCGATCCATCCGGCAGTAAATTGCAATCGGAAAAGGCGTGCAGAAATGTTATCTGCACGCCTTTTTTGGGTCGAATTAGCAGTTAATCATCCCACAACAATTTTCGTCCAGCCGTGACGGTCTTCCTCAATACCATATTGAATGGCGCAGAGATGATTATAAAGTTTGGTTGAGATAGGACCCGGCTTGCCGTCTTTGCTGAACGTATAACGCACTCCTGTGTCGAGATCATCGATATAAGAGATAGGCGAAATAACGGCAGCCGTTCCGCAGGCACCGGCTTCTTCAAAGGTACTCAACTCCTCTTCGGGAACGGGTCTACACTCAACATTCATCCCGATGTCCGTTGCTATTTGCATCAAACTCTTATTGGTGATGCTCGGAAGGATGCTCGTAGACTTCGGCGTGATATAAGTATTGTCCTTGATACCGAAGAAATTAGCCGCACCGCACTCATCTATATACTTCTTTTCCTTAGCATCCAGGTAGAATTCGCTGACATATCCCTTCTCGTGTGCAATGGAATTGGCCCGCAAACTGGCAGCATAATTACCGCCGACTTTATACATTCCCGTGCCGAGCGGTGCCGAACGGTCATAGTCGCGAATGATAACGTAAGGATTGGCAGCGAATCCTCCCTTAAAGTATGGCCCCACAGGAGTAACGAAAACGATGAAAACGAAATCCTCGGAAGATCGTATTCCCACGTGCGCAGTAGTGCCAATGAGCAACGGACGGATGTAAAGCGTAGCGCCACTCTCGTAGGTCGGCACATAGTCTTGATTCAAACGGACCGCCTTTGTCACCATTTCCTCAAACAGTTCAGTAGGTACTTCCGGCATCAGTATTCCCCGACCGGTAGCCTGCAAACGTGCAGCATTCTCATCCATACGGAACACTCGGATTCTGCCGTCAGGACAACGATAGGCCTTCAAACCCTCAAATGCAGCCTGTCCGTAATGAAGACAGATGGCAGCCATATGCAATTTGAGGTACGCATCAGAGCAAATCTCTATCTCACCCCACTTTCCGTTGCGGTAGTAACAGCGTACGTTATAATCAGTCGGCAGGTAACCGAATGACAAATTAGACCAATCTAAATCCTTCATCATTATCTCTTTCTTAAAACTTCAAATCTTATAATCTTCTGCAAAAGTACAAAAAAAAGTGCGAGTATGAAAGGGTTAATCCATAAAATGAACATACGAATACCGTCATTGACCGATTCGTAGCTCCCGGTTGAAAATGATTTTATATCAGCGATGTATATAATTGAAAATCAGCAATATATCTATCGCATTACAAATTATCGCCAAATGAATTACAAAAAATCATTAAAAAGCATATGTTTAAGCATTAGTTATTGCATCGATACTCTGTGGTGTAGAGCTCTTCTGTGCTCATCCACGTAGTGGATACGATGTTGACTGTATTTACAGCGGTGCGAATCGTTCTGAACGCTGTCCTCATCCGCTATGCCGATAATAACCGGTTACATTTTGATTTGCGGGGCAATCACCGAGAATTGATGTGAAATGGAATTAGAACCATCAGCGAAATTTTGATTGATTAATTATTTGCGGAATCTTAATTTGTAAGTATTTGATTCTCTGTAAAATACGAACAGCCTGCCAAGTTGTTGTTAATTACACAATGACTAACCATTAATCAGCGTGCGATTAACATTTACTTGCACTGCAATAAACAATTAACCGCGCAGCGTTTAACGGCTAATCGCAATACGACTTGCAGATGATTGATTTTCAACGAAATACGAAACGGGAAATGAGTAAAACCCAATAACTTACTCTTGGGTAGTAAACGGATATGATTCCACTCCCTCTTTTGAGAAGGCTGAGAATGAATGCCGATTTATCTTACTTGTATCCCGGATTCTGCTTCATATTCCCATTGAGAGCGATAACGGTGGCAGGAATTGGGAAAACGGTGGTGTAACCCGTCGACTCATTGTCTAACGGTGTGCGTTGGTCGTAAGCTGAGGCAAAGAGTCCGTATCGAATGAGGTCTTGACGACGCCAACCTTCCCACATTAATTCCATCAAGCGTTCTGCAAGTAGCGTGCTGAGCGTGGCTCGGCGAGGCTTCATCCCTACCCTGCTACGTACCCGATTGAGTTCGGCAGAGCCGTCTTCGCCGTTGCGCAGCTTGGCTTCGCTCTTCATCAACAGCACATCGGCATAGCGAAACAGCACGATATCGTTGTTCTGAAGCTGTCCGTCGCTGTATGCGCTACGGTCGATGGCATACTTACTCATTCTTGCCCCCGCCGTGCGTTCATACTGAGAGCCCGTGAGATTGAGCTGAATGGCAAGCGGATGATAAACCAACGCATCGCCGTTGTCAAGCCGAACGATACGCCCGTCGACTCGAACGGTGTCGCTGTAACAGTTCATTGCATAGCGAGTATCGGTAGAATCGGTATCGTAAGCGTATGTACGAACAGCCGCGAGCGTAGCACTCGCACCGTTTTCGGCCCCGAAACCGAGGGCCGAGCCGTGATTGTAATGGCGCGAACGAAACAGATTCTTGAACAGATTGGCATAGAGTGTCTTGTCCATCGGTATGGTAAAGATGTTCTCTTGGGAGTTTTCGTTTACCACAGCAAAGTTTTTTCGGTAATCAGTTTCAAGCCGATAACCTGCCGCAGTAATCTTATCGCAATAGGCAATGACGGTTTGCCAGGCGTTGAACTTGTGTCCGTCGACGGTGAACAGAATATTTCGGCCGTCGGGCAGACTGTTATCGGTCCAGTCATCATCGGTATAAATGGCAGCATTGAGTGCCAGTTTGGCCAGCAGAAAATGGACAACGGGACGAGTAATACGCCCGTAATAAGGTCCTTCGACATTGCTACGGGCACCGGCTAACAGTGGAGCGACGGTTTGCAATTCGCTTACAATGAAACGAAAGGCCGCACTCCTGCTGCTCTGTTGCAATTCTTTGATAGGCGTGTTGCAGTCGGTTACGATAGGAATACGCCCAAACATATCCATCAGATAATAGTAATACATCGCCCTGACGGCCCTTACCTCGGCCCGATAAGCCTCGTGCTGCGTGTGAGTAAGCAGATTGGCGTGCTTATCCAACTGTTGCAGAGACTGGTTGCAAAGCATAACGACCTTGTAAAGATACAGCCACGTGTTGTAAAGAGGCACATCTCGAGGTGTCCATTGATGTTTGTAAAGATTCTCCCAAAAG
Source organism: Hoylesella pleuritidis (assembly GCF_963541955.1). NCBI lineage: Bacteria > Pseudomonadati > Bacteroidota > Bacteroidia > Bacteroidales > Prevotellaceae > Hoylesella > Hoylesella pleuritidis. The sequence goes on from NZ_CAUTUT010000001.1 coordinate 161,848, forward strand.
CCTCCGTCGTACCAATCGCCGCCTCGGATGGGGATCATTGCTTCGTCTGTGCAGAACGTATTGTAGTCGTACACACCCCGATAAGTACCTTGTAGACTCTGGCTGTCGGCTTTCCCGCCGATATGATTATAGAGTGTGGCCACAGCATTCACATAAAGATTCCGAGCAGAAGAGTAGGCCTCATCTTCCGTAAGCAGATTCTTGGGATGCTCGTCGAGACAGGAAGTAAGGGTCAGTACGACCCAAACGAAAGCGAAGAACTTGTTCATTGCCATGCGATTTTTAGAATTGAATGTTCAGTCCCACCGTATATGAACGGTAAACGGGATACGAACGTTTGTCGTCGATACCCAAAGTAGGACCGAAAATATAACTGTTTATCATCGGCGTTAAGCCGCTGTAAGCGCTTATTGTAGCAAGATTGTTGACGCTGCAAGACACGCGCAGCGAACTGATATACTTGGATTTGAGCGGCACATTCCAACCGATAGTGAGGTAATCGAAATTGAGATAGTCGCCACTTTCAAGCCAATAGTCGGTAGCTGTTTGGTCTTTGATATTTTGCCCGGGGGCCTCGCGCATCACGTTATAGGACGGAAAGCTGGTCATATTCATATACGAGAGAGCCGTTCCGTTATAAATTTTATGCCCGAAAGCACCGTTTATTTGCAACGAAACGTCGAAAGCCCGATAGCGAAAAGCAATGTTCGAGCCCAACGTAAACTTCGGAGTGGCTTGCCCGGCGATGTAACGGTCGCCCCCATCCTCGATATTGATGCGCCCATTTCCGTCGAGATCGGCAATGGCATAACGGTAACTGCCGTCAGCATTGCGCACGAGTCCCGTGCAATGCGGCAAGTAAAAGACACCCAAGGGTTGGCCTACGATCTGGTAAACAATGTTGTTATTGCCGCCGTGAAAGCCCGCCCCGGTAAGCGTTCCGATGCCGGTGATAGCCGAAGCAGTCAGCTTCGTCCCGTTATGAGAGCCGCTCAGCGAGATGAGTCGGTTCTTTTGCCACGACAGATTGACGTTGATCGTCAGCTCCATATCTTTCTTCGACAGCGGTGTCAGCCCTATTCCTAACTCGAACCCACTGTTACGCATCGATCCGATATTGGCCAGCAGTTTGTCGTAAGTATACGGTGGCACCGGCACATCATACTGATAGATCATATCCCAGGTCTTAGATGTGTAGTATTCGGCCTTCATCACGATGCGGTTGTTCATCAATCCAAAGTCGAGACCTATGTTGAAAGTTCCTCGGGTTTCCCATTTCAGGTCGGGATTGGCGTTACGCGTTATACCCATCGTTACTGTCGGCGCACCGTTCAAGGGTACAACGCCGTTAGGTAGTAATGCCCGCATCGAGTAATAGGCATCTATACCGCCGATGTTTCCTGATAAACCATAACCCGAACGCAGCTTCAACAGGCTGAGCCAACTGGCCTTTCGCAACCAAGGTTCGGCTTTTGCGTCCCACTCGAAAGATACAGATGGGAAAAGTCCCCACGTATGATGTTTACCCACCAACGAACTCCCGTCAGCTCGACCGGTAACCGTGAGCTTGTATCTACCGCATAAGGTGTAATCCAATGAGCCCATCACAGAGCCGAGCGACGGGTCTTCATAATCGCTCCCAGTGCCTCCGTAGGGCCGAAGAGCCCCTGCCGCCAGATTGTTATACCCCAATTCGTTGGTGGTAAAACCTTTGACTAACGTCCAAAAGCCCGTTCGGCGCGCCTTCTGATACTCTCCGAGAAGCGTTGCTTCAAGTCTATGACTGCCCCAAATGCGGTTATAGGTAAGCGTGAGATTCGTAAGCCAATCCTCACTTTTATGTTCTCCACGGTAGGCTTCGCCCTGCGCAGCCACCCAAGTGGGGTGAAACAGCGCCCGTTCGGTCGAGTTGAACGAATAAGAAGCAAAGAGCAACGCTTTCAGATCAGGTAAAACGTCGAATGTAAGACGCAGATGTGTATTGAAATTAAGGTTCCGTGTGTCGTCCTTATCACGCAAAAGCGCCATCGGCGGAGCCGTTTGCGAGGCTTCGGTATTTCTATCCCATCCTCCTGATGCATTCATCGCAGTACTGAAAGTGGGGTTTTGCGTGGCGGCAGAATAAAAGAGTTTCTGTATATCGAAGATGTCTTTATCTTGTCGGGAAGAGCCGAACACCCCGAGTTCTATCAGCAGTCGGTTGTCGAATGCCCGTTGTGTGAGGTCTAATTTGGCTACAAAATTGTTGTAACGGAATGTCTTGATAACCGTACGATGCCCCAAAAAGCCGAGCGAAGCACGATAACCCGAATTGTCAGAACCACCTCCGAACGCCACGTGATGAGTCTGAACCAGGCCCGTTTGCGTGACAGCGCGCAGGAAATCAGTATCGAAACCGCCGTCGTTATAGGCTAATCCTAAGGCTTTCGACGTAGAAACATATTCCGATGCACGCAACATCTGGATACGTTTATACACTGACTCGACCCCGATATTGCCGTCGTAAGCGATATGGAATTGCCCGACGCCTCCCTTTTTCGTCGTCACTACAATAACGCCCGACGCCCCGCGAGACCCGAATTGGGCCGTTTCGGCAGCATTTTTCAAAATAGTGAAACTCTCGATATCGGCCGGATAGATGGTGCTCAACGTGGAGAGGTCGGCTGAAACGCCATCAATGAGTACCAGCGGATCATTACCGCCAGTAACGGAAGTGGTTCCCCTCACACGCACACTACTGAGAGCGGCCATCCGGTCGGCACCATTGGCACTTATATTCACACCTGCCGCCTGTCCGTTCAGTGCATTCAGCGGATTGATAATGAGGCCTTTATTCATCCTGATTTCGGTCACCTTGTCTACCGATCCCAAGCCAACGGTCCACGGGATAGAGTCCTTATGCAATTTAATCGGCTTTTTCTGGCCCCTCGCCTGAACACAAAAGGCAACAAAGAATAAGGCTGAAACCAATAACCATCTTTTCATTTCGTCGCAGTATTTGAGAATAACGAATATTATATTTGCTGACAAAGATAAACAAAAAATAATAAATTGCAAACGTTTATTATTATTAATCACTACACCATACATCCTTATTTCCCAAAAAATTCATCATAAAGGAAATCCTGAAACACAACTCCCTATACCAAGTCTCTATACTATTGAATATCAATTATATAGAAAATTCGTCGCAAATAACGGTTACACACAGTATAATTTAATATAAGGAGCAATGCTCTTAACAATAAAAAGCATTACTCCTCATAAGGAAAACCACTTTCATTTGATTCCGGAAGGTCCTATTTTTTAGAAAAGAATAATTGAATAGGTAGTATAACCGTCATCGGAATACAGTCATCACATACTGAAATATCCCCATATTTTAGCATCAACATTTACTGAATCTTATCCAACAGTTTGCTCTGCACGCAGCATCAGAATGGATATCCGATAGCAAAATGGAGACTTTGACCGTCTTTAAAATTAGAAATGTTATAGAAACCGACCTTATTAGGCACGTGAAGACCTATACCCCAGTCTATGCGAATAACGAAATATTCAAGGTCATAACGTAGACCTATTCCGGTACCGAGCGCCATCTCACGCGGTAAATTCTTTAATTGGAAACTGCCGGCAGGCCGTTCGGCATAGTCGCGCAACGTCCAAACATTGCCCGCATCAAGGAATACGGCACCGTAAAGATTGCCAAACAATCGGGAACGATATTCCAGATTGAATTGCAATTTGATGTCGCCCGTCTGATCCAAATAAGAATTTGACGAGGCCGTAGGGCTGAAAGCGCCAGGGCCAATACTGCGCACATTGAAAGCTCGAATGCTGTTGGCCCCGCCCACATAGAACTGCTCACTGTACGGCGCACCATTAGAATTGCCGTAAGACCAAATAATTCCCGCAGCAATGTGGCCCACCAGCTGGGTATGTTCACTCATCCGCCATGTCTTTCGGAACTCTGTTTCGACCTTGAAGAACTGTGCATACGGGTTCTTGAACATCTGTTTATCGCGCTCGTTCCATTTCCGGCCCGCTGCAAGGTAGCCTAATGATAAAACATTGGCCGCTTCGCTCACCGTCATCTGCCACCAAACAGGACTCCGATAATGAGCAGGACTGGTATAAATATAGCTATACCGCATCTTCGGAATCATCACATCACGCATCGCTACCTTCAAATACGGATTCTCATCCATTATTTTTTGGAACTCGTCCGTATGACTTGTCATATAGTTATACTGTAAAGAGAGCGGGCTAAACTGATGTAATGACGTGGCCGAAGTCTGAAAATTATAGGTAAGTTCGCCCGAAACGATATGACGTTTGAAGTATCCTGCACGATTGATCACGTCAGTCGAGGCTTTGAGTAATGTCGAGGGGGCACTGAAAAATCTGTACCGATGCCAAAACGGCAGTAAAAGACGAGGGAATTCTAATGAAGCTGCCCCACCGTATTCATACGAATGTAGCCGAGAAGAGGTTCCTTCGTCGGTGTGTCCGGTCTGCCATTCATACGATCCGTTAAGACTAACATCCAGCTTTTCGCCTCCTCGCAATGCGTTTCGCTTGGCAAAACCCACTATAATACCTGGTCCCATCCTGCCATTGGTCTTTCCTGTATAGTTTGTTTCAACATAGAAATCATAGCGTTTATCAAAAACACAACTGAGATTGAGATCGAGCGTATCACACGTTGCCGAACTGTCACGAGGCGTAAAGCTGAAATCTACCATACTGTAAAGACCTGTTCCCGTAACATTGTTATAAGATTGAAGATAGTCATCATACCGATAGAGCTGTCCGGGGCGCAGTTTGACGCGCCCAAGAATCACATTTGGACGGATAGGCGACCTCTTTCCGTTGAAATGAACGGTAAGAGCACGACGTGTAACAGAGTCTTCAAGCGACTCCATAAACTGCCGACGTAAATTGAGATCTACTTTCCCGATATACCATTTGCGACGAGCCCGATCAGGAACATTATCTGCCATCAGCATTCGCAACTGCACACGACCGCGCCGAGCCAATGTATCGGCCAGATAAGAGGCATAGTCAGGCTTATAATAGAAGTAACCGTTATTACGAAAAAGCGTGCTGATACGAGTACGTTCGGCATCTAATAGACTTGCATCAAACGGATCGCCGGAATGAATCTTAGCATCTTTGGATGTGGCTTCAAGCAGACTATCAGTGGCCACGGGAAAGTTTTCGCGTGTAATCGAATCAAGCGTAAAAAGATGATTCATCGTTACAGTATAGGCGATTTTAGCTTTCTTGGGATTACGCATCGTTACAGTTTCATAGCCAACAGTACCGCGGAAATAACCGTGCGACCGCATTACCGACTGTGCCACCGATGCTCTCAGCACCGGGTTGACCCAACTCATCAGCACGGGAGCCTTTCCGAATGTCTTTGCTATCCAATGACCGACTCCTGATTCGGCACCCGAGAAAGCATTCCAAACCCACAGTCGGACAGGAAACGGCGTTCGCACATAGCTGCTTCCGAATAAAGCGCCGTTGGGAGCACAAGCAAGTGCTGCCTCCAATTCATTTTTCGTATCGTCGAAATGCTTGCTCTTTTCATAATTCTGATACTGAATTTTAGAGAGTCCCGTATAGAGCTGATCGCCGTCGGGTACCACTTTCGTAGTCGAACAAGACTGAACGACAATGGCCATTGCCGCCAACCAGCATAGCGTTATGTATTTATTTCTGTGTCGCATTAGTCTTAACTTTTAACGTGTCATCAGGAAGAGGAAGCACAATATCGGCTTGATCCTTGAAGCGGAACAAGTCTTTGAAATGGCTGAGCTTACGACGCCAGATGAAACCGACGCCATATTTGCCGATATCTCCTTCCAACCAGTCGTAGCTGTCGCGGTTATAGAAAACTTGAAGATACCTCGTCGAACCTTGGTTCAGGCGGTATTCAAACGACACATTATTCAAGAACGTATTATCCCGAGCCGTTACGTCATTGCCCGTCGACACCTTGCCGCCGATAATTATGCGCAGACGGTTGTTCCAAAAACGCTTAGAGAATTTGAAAGAATAGTCTGTATGCATATTGCCACTTGCATCGGTAACGTTGTCGAGACCGAAACTCAGGTCAAGTGTACGCAATGCACTGCCTGTGATATTATTGATTTGACTCTGCAAGAAAGCACTAAGAGCATTATTCATAGAGAATCCTTGCGTATTGCCATCGGCCAAATACATTCCCGTTGTGAGCATCGTCACAGCCAATTTACCGCGGTCTTCCTTGCTCATCGTATTGAGTTGGTTGGCCATTGCCATATCCTGTGGTGCATTGATGATGAATTCCAGCCCCATATCTTTGAGTGTCTTGGTAATTACCACACCGCATTCAAAGTCTACTACACGACTGTCTTTCTCGCCCGACGCAACCGAAGCCTTAGTCGTTTCAGTAGCTGTGATATTGAGCTTCGGGTTCATTGCATCGCCGAGAAACTCTACATAACTGCCATCGCGGATAGTAAACGTCTTCAAAGGAATTACCGGAAGCGAGTATTTCATCTCTCCGTTGTTGAGCGTATAACGTCCGGTCAGTCTGAGTTGATCCACCGTATTGTATTGCATCCGTAAGTTTCCGCCGCCGATCAGGTCTACATAATTAGACTTATCTGCATTCAGTGCACAAAGGATATGGGCGTTCTCATCTATTCCGATGCTCATATCCATATCCAAACCTGTCAATGGCGGACGATCGATTACTTCCTGCGTGCTGTCTTTGAAATCGGTAAACTTCACCAAACCTTCCATCTGATTATCGGTGGTCAACGGCGAATCACGCAACACATAAGTCAAATCCGTGGCACCGAGTACATCCAACTTGCCCCGCATTTTCAAGTTATCAATGGGCCCGCCCATTCTTCCGAAAAAGTTAACAAAGGCTTTTCCATAAGCCTCTGACCTGTAATTCTCCTTGGCATCAATCAAAAGGAAGTTTTCCGTACGCATTCTCACATCGAGAATCATATTGTCCAAGTCCGCGAAATCGAAATACCCCGACACTGTCAGAGGGCTGGAGTTATGGGCATACATTTCGAAATTCTCGAAGAGCAGATGACTCCCCACGATCCGAACGGGGTCGTTATCGAAGCGCATTTCCACACCATAGGGTTCGCTCACAAGATAAGCAGAGTCTAAATAGACCTCACCGTTCACCTGCGGTTTGCTCAGCGCACCTTTCACAGTAAGCTTTCCTTCGCCTGCTCCTTTGAATCCGATGAGCTGACGGGGAATGAATCCGTTGATATAAGAGAGCGGAAGACGATTGAGATGGAGGTCGGCATCGAGATAACCCTCACCTTTCGACTGGTAACTTCCTTCCAAAGTAGCCACCTTGTTGCCACTGCTCATTAGCGTTCCGTTGACATAGTGACTACCGTCAGACTTCGGCATATAAACGAATTCGGTGCTGATATCCCCCATTCGAGTACCTTCATAGACTAACTTTTCAACCGAAATGTCTGACGAAACAGACAGTTTATCTTTCGTTTGAATGACGTGAAAGTCGCCGTCCATCGTCCCCGAGATGCTCGGTGTATAAGGAAGCACCGACAGAACTTTATCCAACACGAACCTGTTTAGGCTGACAGTGACATCTTGTAAGGCTTCACGATTGCCGTCGTCCGTATAAACCTGAATACCCGTTCCATCTGAAGCAGAGAGCCGCAAGTTGGCAGACACACGCCTATCGTCGCCTAAAAATACATAATTACTATCGTTGACACTGAACCGTTTGTAGCCCAAAATCGGGTTATCACCCATCAGATGCAACGCGATTCCGTTCGATTCCATCGAGCCCGACACGCCGATGCTTAGCCCGAGTTTGTTTTTGGCATCGTAAATCTTCGTTGTCAACTTCGTGCCTCGTTCGTAGATGCCACCCGCAATCAGCGCATTAAACGTGTAATGGGGATTATCAGCATTATTGCGCACCTGTGCCTGATAGGTCATTGCATTGTCATTGGACAACAAACGGAGTCTGACCGTGTCCAATTGAATGCTGTCTACAATCATCGAATCGATTTCCATCCGCCCGTTTAAGCCTGCAACGGGCGACGAATGCATATCCATCGAAATACTATTCAGTTCATAACCATACTTCTTCAGTACCCGACAGAAGAAATTACGCTTGCCGCTGGCCAGATAAATGCGGGCATTCGGCAGGCGCTCGCGCAGTCGCACCTGATCGATATATTTATCTTTCAACTGTCGTTGCAGTTCAGCCAGCAGTCTGTTTCCCTGTTTCATCAGCTGCTCATAACCGCCGCGTGCATCCATATTAAGGTGGAAATCGCCGCAGTCTACAATGGCGTGGGTTGTATCGCGACGTGTAAAGACATCCATATCCACGGCTTCAGGACGATAAATTCGGGTATTATCGTGAATTGTGATGTCGCTCACCGAGCCCTTGATCATATAATAATCGCGCCGATTTGTAGCCATATCCACGTGTCCGCACAAACCGACGGTCAGCGGTTGATGCAGAATGCGCAGACGATAGAGGTCAATCTTGTCTATATCCATTCCCACCGTGGCTCGCAGACGCTTACTGTCCGTAAGGGCATCGAGGCTGATGAGACCTTTCAGCAGTGTATTATCACTGTGAATATCAGCGTGAAGGACACCGTTTCTCATATTCGCACTACCCGTGATATGGTCTAAATCATAAGTTCCATAACGGAATTTCAACACACGGGCCTGCACTTGCAAGCGGGTATGATGTGAAAAGATATCGGTTCCCGAACCCGTTACCGAGACATCGCCCGTAAACGGATGCAAGCCCATTCGGGGCAGAAAATGCTGCAAAGGCAAAGCATTGGCCGAGAGTTTGGCACGGTATGCCATCCGCCTTGTATCTATCTGAGCATCAGCCTTTAAGCTGCCTCCTCCCTCAGATGCCGTTAATCGGGCTGCGATTAACTGTTGATCGACGTGCAACCTGCCGTTAATCGCTATGCGATTAGGCACATTTAGCGATGCGTTTAACTGTTGATCGAAAAGGGCTGTAATAAAGCCGAGATCGAATGTATTGATTTTGAGGTCTGCATCGGCCTTCATCCGTTGCAGATTCAACGGATCAGCAACATAACCAGTAGCTTTCAGTCGGAAGGCTGTGGGTAAAACGACAGACAGACCGGTAAAATTCACACGCCGCAGATTGCCTTTTACAACGCCATCGACGGCCAAAGGATAATTGGGCCACCGCCGTCGAAACTGCAACGGCATATCGCCGAGAAAGCGCATTAAATCTTGTTTACCGAACGATCCGTGCAAAACAGCATTCATTTTACCCGGATTGCGGTCGGCAAAAGCATCGAGATCCATATCGAAAGCTGCCGTAAGACTCGATTCGGGGGTACTGAATCGGATGTCGGGAAGGTACAGACGGGCAGAATCCAAAGCGATCGGGCCCGTCAACCGACTCACTTCTATCCCGCTTTTTTCCCTGAACGAGCAGGCGCGGAGACGCAAACTGAGCTGCGGTTTGCAATAATACAACGAGTCAGCACCCAATGTAACGCCCGTGAGCGAGACGTGATTGAAGTCCAACCCTTTACTGCGGGACTTAAAATTATTATCATACCGCAGTCTACCTTCGGTCCAATCAAGATGCTGCACACGATAAATGCCCTTGTCAAGATCGAAGAATCCGCCGCCAGCAACTGTCTTTCCCAAATAGGCTTGCACTTGAAGCGTATCTCCCGGCAAGTGAACGGTAACATCGGTACGACTCACGGCAAGGTCGTCGACATAAATTTTCCAGTATATTCTACTTTCTGCGGTATCGGGTGGAACCGTATCGCTCAACTCCACATTCACTTTGGCACCAGCCAATTCGGCACTGTTCACCCGCAGAACCTCCTTTCCCAAGTCGATACCATGGCTCTTCACGCATAGCCGATTGACCGTTCCGCAGACGCGAACTTCGTGTATCAGATGGGCTGTATTGAGTTTCAGATGATGAAATTCGAGTGCATCTACCTCCACTTTTTTATGCAACAGCGGCCACAGCTGCACATTAACGACCAATCGGCCGATATCGGCCACGGTATCTTTCACCTGCGGCAACGAGTCGTTGGGCTGTATAACGCGTAACCCTTCGATACCAAGATCGAGCGGAAAGACCAGTCTCACACGCTCGACAGCTATCTCAGAGCCTGTCTTTTCAGCCGCATAAGCCGCCACTTGGTTCACAGTCCAGCGCTGAAAAGGCGGGAAATAGAGTAGCAGTGCAAGTATAATAAAAAACAGAAGGGGGACAGCAATTGCTATTCCGACCCCTTTCAGGATTTTCCTCATTGATATATCATTCGTTGATATGCCGTGCAAAGTAAGCGATTTTTTACGAGAAAACGACACTTTCGGCCCGATTTTATCTATCATACCGCACATTTTTATTACTTTTGCAGGCAGTTATCAACACGCCGAATGCTACGAACCGTTCTATTATCGATTCTTTTGCTGACTGCCATTGCAAGTCGTTCGCAAGGGCAAAAGGAGCTTCCTACATCATCGTTCCGCACGGATTCTACGGTGATGATCGGCGAAGTGGTCATCACAGCACGCCAACCTGACGTTTTGTTAAAAGGAGACACCACCGTCATCAACGCCCAGAACTTCAAGACACCACCAGGTTCTTACCTCGAAACATTGATGAGTCGCATTCCTGGTCTCATCTATGACCGACAGAAAAAGACACTCGTCTATCACGGAAAAAACATCGAGGGAGTATGTGTCAACGGTCAGACGTTTTTCAATAACGATATAGAGATTGCACTGAAAAACCTTTCCGTTGATCTGATCAGTAAAATCAAGATTTACGATAAACGCGACGAACGGGAGCGAATCACCCGCGTTCGATCGGGCGGCAAACATTATGTGCTCGATATTCAGACCAAGAACGAGTTCGACGGAATGCTCTTTTCGTCGGCCAAAGTGGGTTGGGGTTCGGTCAACAAACAGCAACAGGCACTCACATCCAACTATTTTCGGCAGAACGGAGACAATATCTCGCTTTACGCCCAGCGCTCGAATGCCGAACAAACAGTACGTTACAAAGGAAACATAGCAACATTTGCAGCTTTCAATTTCAATAAAAACATATCCCAAAAACTGTCTGTCAACGGAAGTATCAATTATAATGCGTCTCGCAACGGAAGGCTTTCATCGTCGTATAATGAACAATACCTCACAACAGGCAACCGATATCTGTCACAAACGGGAGAGCATTTCTCAACCTTGCGGATGTTTTCGGGCAATGGGGGTATGCGCTGGAATATCAGCGAGAAATCGTTGCTGGGACTGCAATTCTCACTCAGCCGCACCGTTTCCCACAATCATTCCACCAATGCCCGGGCTACTTTTGATGCCCGCCCGATGCTCGACGCGCGCCATCCTTTCACCGAATCGAAATCTTATGCACCTGAAAGCATTATCAATGAGGTGCACGGCAGTAGCAAGGGAGACGACAAATCGAATGATTACAACATTACAGCCAACTTTACACAGCGGCTCAACGAATCGGGTACCAGTCTATCCCTAAAAGGCGAATACAGCCAGGCTACCGCCCGTTCAAATCATTTCGACCGCTCGACAACCACTTATCACCGGCTGCATTCAGTCTTAGGCGGCGACTCTCTGTACCTGCTCGACCGCTATTCGCAGTCGCCCACTACCCGGAAACAAACCTATGGAGAGCTATCTTTCAGTCAACCGATCGGCGCTAATGTCTCCGTGCAGCTTGCTTACAAATTTTCCGCAAGTCGTGAGAGCACTCATCATAACACATACGACCTTTCTCCGTTTGACAACAGACATTCTCCCATCGGCACTTTGCCCCCACTCTACCGACAAGGATTTGTAGACAGCCTCAGCAATCACAGCCGGAGTACGACGACAACAAATGAATTGCGATGCACATTCAATTACAATTGTGAGCCGTTCGAGATAGAAGCCGATCTCGTTTTGTCGCCGCAACACCGCAGCATCAGCCAAAACGAGGGTGCCGTCAAGATCGATACTACACTCCGAATGACCATATTCTCTCCCTCATTCAACATAAGCTGGCAGCGAGAGCAAGTTACATTGGCTGCATCTTACAGCGGTTCGACCTCGCTTCCACCCCTGCGCAGCCTGCTGACACTTACGGACGACCGCGACCCACTCTATAAAACGCAAGGCAATCCCAATCTGCGCAGCACCTATTCGCAAAACATCCGGTTTAACGCAGACCTCACACGATTAGGACTTTCGGCATCGGCCGAATGGCAAAACGAACTGAACAGCGTTACAGAAGACATCGTTTACAACGCACAAACGGGCTCGCGCACCACCCGACCGGTCAATATCAACGGCAATTGGAGTGCCGGCGGAGAAGTCTATTATCGGCAATCTTTCGGGGCGTTCAATATCAATACAAATATCAGAGGCGATTATTCGCAAAACGTCGCACTGATGAACGCAGAGCGAAGCTATACCCGCAGCAACTCGATGCAATGCAGTTTGCAGGCCAACTACGCACCTAAATGGGGCAGAATAGCGCTGCAAACCTTATGGAACATCCATCGTTCGACTTACACGCAGAACCATTCGCACGATCTGTTGCACCATTACAGCACCTCATTAGATGCCTATGCTACAATGTTCGACTGTCTTACGCTCAATACCACAGCAACTTACAGCCTGCGAAGCGGTACGAACGTGCAACGCAAAGACCGCTCGCAGATAGTTTGGAATACCTCTGCCGAATGGCGTTTCTTACATAAAAAGCAACTCACATTGGGCCTTTCGTGGAATGATATACTCAGTCAACGTCGCAGTTATCAAAGAGATGCCGACCTCACCGGCCTCAATGAGACTTACACACCGCAGATAGGCAGCTACGCACTTGTTACCTTACGCTACGACTTTAACCTGATTTTGAATAAATAGAAATTGAAAATTGGAAATTAAAAATTGATAGTTCTATATAAAAGAATCCCTCAATTATCAATTCTCAATCATCAGTCAAACACAGCACTTGCCACAACTTATCGTCAGGCAAAGGCGCCGTAACAGAAACAGGAAGCTGAGATACGGGATGAATGAACTCTACTCGGCGCGACAAGAGACAGATACTTCCGTCGGGATTACTGCGTTTGGCTCCGTATTTCAAATCACCTTTGATGGGACACCCAATGTTAGCCAACTGACAACGAATCTGATGATGGCGACCCGTTAACAGCTGAATTTCCCATAAATAATAATTGTCGCTATGCCCAATGATGCGATATCGTAGCACAGCTCTTTTAGAATAAGGCACCTCGTGTTCGTAAGCATAGCTCTTGTTTTGCTTTTCATTGCGCACTAACCAGTTCGTCAGCTCGCCCTCTTGAGCTTGGGGCGCATTGCGTGTGATGGCCCAATAGGTCTTGTGTACATCTCCGTCGCGGAACATATTGTTGAGACGCGACAAGGCCTTAGAGGTCTTTGCGAAGACGACCAATCCCCAAACGGGTCGGTCTAACCGATGAACAACTCCCAAGAAAACATTGCCTGGTTTGGCATAAGCCTCTTTCAGATAGACTTTCACAGTCTCTGCAAGCGGCGTATCGCCCGTTTTGTCTCCCTGCACAATCTCCCCACTGCGCTTGGAAACAATGATTATGTGATTGTCTTCGTAGGCTATCAGCATCGGGATGAATGATTAATGATGAAAGATGAAGGAGTGATACCGGATGAAAGGTTATCAGATGAGGGATGAAAGATCATTCGTTGGAAAGTTAATCGTAGACTGACTCTTCCGGACAATGAATCTCTCATCTTTCATCCTTCATCCAACCAAACTACATATTCATTCCGCCGTCTACCTGAATCACCTGTCCGCTGATGTAGCTCGACATATCCGAAGCCAAGAAAACAGCACAATTGGCAATGTCGTCAACGGTTCCGCCGCGGCGAAGAGGAATCTTGCTCACCCACTCTTCACGCACTTTGTCGGACAACTGCTGGGTCATCGCCGTATCGATAAAGCCCGGGGCAATAGCGTTGGCACGTATCCCCTTGGGCCCCATCTCCTGACCTACACTCTTGGCAAGGGCAATCAGGCCGGCTTTCGAGGCCGCATAGTTGGCCTGACCAGCATTACCATGCACACCGACGACCGATGCCATATTGATAATTGAGCCTCCGCGCTGACGCATCATCACCGGAATGCAAGCGTGGATGAAATTAAACGCACTCTTCAAATTGACTGCAATCACGGCATCCCACTGTGCTTCGCTCATCCGAAGCATCAATCCGTCTTTCGTAATACCAGCATTATTGACAAGAATATCTACCGATCCAAATTCCTCTTTTACTAATTTCACGACGTCTTCTGTCTGTGCAAAGTCGGCCGCATTGCTGGCATAGCCTTTCGCTTTCACGCCGAGTGCTGTAATTTCAGCCTCTGTTGCCTTGCCGTTTTCATCGATAACGAGATCGGTAAACGCGATGTTTGCACCCTCTGCGGCAAACTTCAAGGCAATGGCTTTGCCTATACCGCGTGCGGCACCCGTGATAAGCGCCGTCTTTCCAGCTAATAATTTCATTTCGTTCTTATGTTTAAAAGTTTATAATTAATGATCAATTCATCTCATTCTCGTCTTTCCCAACGCACCGTATACCACCTTGGCCACGAGCGGCTTACTACTTTCCTCGGTGAGTCCATGTCCCAATCGTCCATAGATGAACGGCACTTCTAATCCTTTGATGCAATAATGCGTGATATCGGCCACCAAATCTACGTTGTCGATATCAAACTCTCCACTGGCCTTTCCTTCTGCATAGACCTTGCGAAAAAGCTCGATCTCGTCTTCATCAAAATTCTTTCGCACCTTCTCCACCATCCAAATATTGCGGAAAAACTCTGCACGCAGATTGCCATTGCGCACCACCGTCTCTTTGATCATACTGAGATGGGTATAGATCAGTTCAATGATCTTGTCTTGCGGAGCGATTTTTTTGGCTGCCACTTCATCGAGTTTGTCGCTGAGTCGCTCCAATTCAGACTCGATGACGGCATAATACACATCTTCCTTCCTGTTGAAGTAGGTGTAAAGCGTGCGTCGTCCCTTGCCCGAAGCTATGGCAATGTCATTCATTGTGGTATTGGCAACCCCATTTTTTGCAAATAACAATCTTGCAACATCTACTAATTTTTGCCTTGTTTTGGATATGGACATACGCAAATCCTCCGTCTATTGATAAAAGTGCACAGAATTATAGTTGTGTGCAAAAGTATCGAATTTATTTCGTTCGTGCAAATTCTGAGAGCTATTTTACACGAATTAAGACCTAAAAAATTGATTTATGGGAAAAAGAATTTCACTTACTTAATGAAACAATAAATTATATAAACATATACAATTCATTTTATATGAGTATGCAGGGGAGAATGAAAAGTAGTTCTAAAGTTTGTTATTTAAGATAAGGAATTAAAACTGAAAGCTGTTAGGCTCATACAGAATAGAGATAAGTAAGACAGACAGAACTCTGTGACGACTTTTGACACCATACTACTCTAATGACATTATTAGGCACTAAGTTGAATCAAATTATTGGAGCAAAAGTGATAAAAGATATGAAACTAAAAGGATGAATCAAGCCACATTACCCCTCAATGCAGAAGAGTGATATGGCTTTTATCAGGTACTTGGAAAGGTGAGGGACTTAACTCACGAGCGTGAGTTATAAGCAAGGCTTAGCACGAACTGATACGAGAACATTGCGGTAGGACAAATGTTTCAGAAGATATCTCCAAAGCTGACTAAGAAAAATATAAAGACCATAGTCAGCAAGTGCTTCAGAAAGTGTACCCTAAACCAATCAAGAAAGTGTCAAGACCGTAGTCAGCAAATGTGCGGTTGTAGGCGACATTGAGTTTGAGGCCTGCAAATTCGCCTCCTGCACCGAAAGTAATGGCATTTGCTGCCTTGTCAGAAAACTGGTAGCCCATTCTAAGGGAGACCATCTTGTTGTAGGTATACTCTAAGCCTGTACCTACGAGTGTTTCGTGGGCAGCCTTTGGTGTAAAGTGGCGACACGACAGCGCATAGGTCAGTGCGTGTTGCCGGGCTATGTTCACATTCCAATCGCCGCCTACAGCAACCGATGTCGGCAAACTATAAGGCAACCCCGTATCGTTGAACTTCACCGGTTTGCCGAGGTCAAGCAGTCGGGCACCTATCGTGAGGCGTGTCGGTAGGGTTACTGATAGACGAAAGGCTTTCTGGTAAGCTGCGCCCACCGAGAAAGCGTATGCGTTGGTAGAAGTCGCGGCGCGACTCTTGGCGTAAGTGGCCGTAGCATAAACGGCCAACTCGGGCACAACAGCGAACGAATAGCCTAGGTCGATGGTTAAATCGTAGGGCGAGATCGTGTTGCGCTGGTTTGTTTGCCCATTGCCTTGTACGGTTAATCCGCCTTGGTAGCGAACGCCTGCGAGCAAAGCCGATCTGTTGGCAAACTTGTATCCTGCCGAGGCTACGTATTGCATCAGTCGGCCGTCTTCCGATTTGGGATAGGCTATTGTACTCGCGTCTATCGATAGCCGGCGCGGGCCGAAAGTAAGCGCAGCGGGATTGCTGTAGATATACATTTGGTTGGTGCTGCCGAGCATCGTGTTACCCATGGCCGCGGTACGGATGTCGGGGTTTGCTTCGAGAATGGGCAATATGCGGCTCTGCGCCGATGCACCTAAGACGATGCTCGAGGTCAGGATAAAGATTGCTAATATTTTTCTGTTCATAGTGTTGTTTTATTTCTTGATAAAGGTGTGTTTGCTCGTAACGCGGTCGGTTTTCAGTAGCAGGTAATATGTGCCGGGGGCGAGGCGATCGATGCCCAGCGTTATTTCGTGCGTCTTGGCGTCGGGCTCTATCGTTTCGTCGATCAGTTTCTGCCCGCGTAACGAAGTTACGATCGCTTTCACTTGCCGAACGCCGCTACGCATCAGGGCTTTGATGTAGCTGTGAGCCGGAACGGGATAAACAGCGTGGGTGTCAGGTGCATTAGCTCCAGTAACGATTACCTGAATGGTGGTCGAAGTAGATTTCACCCCATCGGTAGCCGTGATGGTAACGGTGGCCGTACCTCGCTTGCCAGGCGTGAGGCGTAACTTGGTACCAGTGATTTCGGCTTTCGCTATGGTCGCATTGTTGGTGCTTGCGCTGAAGCTTAGGGTGTGATGGGGCATTGCGTCGAAGATCTGGGCAAGGTCGATCTCTACAGCTTTATCATTCTCGAAAAGCGAAACGTCAGCTAGGGTTTTAGTCTTCGTAGGAGCCTTGTGCGATATTACCTCGTAGGCTATCTTGCGCGTGGTTTTCCCGCCGAGCTGGTCAGTTAGTGTAATGTCGAATTCGTACTTACCCGGCGTGCCTACTTTGATGAGAAGATCGAATCCGTTGGCAACGCGCCTAAACTCTACACCGCTGGGCAGCTGCGTCGTGGTGTAAGTCCAGGTGTGGTTGTCGGCGTCGACCACTGGCAACAGTTTGTGGTAATAGGGCTGCGTGTCGAGCAATTTCAGATTGTCTTCGACCATCGCCGTGAACTCGGGCGCGTGATTGAGTCGGGTGCGGAATGTTTTCTCTGCAGTGCGAGATTGGTTCCCGAATCGATCTCGTGCCGTAACCTTTACGATGTATTCTTGGTCGGTTTCGAGATCGGTAAATTCGTATTCCATACCCTCACCCAGACT
The DNA here is from genome assembly GCF_963541955.1 of Hoylesella pleuritidis. Classification (NCBI taxonomy): domain Bacteria; kingdom Pseudomonadati; phylum Bacteroidota; class Bacteroidia; order Bacteroidales; family Prevotellaceae; genus Hoylesella; species Hoylesella pleuritidis. Next base: position 179,618 of record NZ_CAUTUT010000001.1, read on the forward strand.
TTTGTTGTACGAAAAAGCAGTGGTCGTTTGTACAGGTTTGGATGGATCGACCTTTTTGTAGAGCGCAATGTCGTAGGCAAAAGCCGTTTTCTCGGCGTTGAGCGCATCAGCGTCGGCCGTTACTTGCCAGTTGATTTTGGCATCGTAATACCCCTTGGTGGGGTGGGTACTATAGTCTTCTACCTCGATTGTGGGCGCGTCAGGGCTCTGCGTCTCGGCATCAGACAGGGCGAAGTTGGCGTCAATATATCCCACGCCCATCTTGCCAGCCAGGTTAGCCTCAGGCCTCGCAAGATAAGGGCTGCTGGCTTTTACGGCCGAGAGGATTCGGCTGCGGAGATTTTCGTTGGTGAAATTAGGATTGTCTTTACCGAATTTCGAAACGATGAGCGCGGCGATACCCGTAACGTGCGGCGTGGCCATCGATGTGCCTTGAGCGTAAGCGTAGTTGTTATCGGAAGGCAAAGTGAAGTCGGTATTGGGATAGGGGCCGGTCTTCATCGTGTAGTATGCTTTGGGCACGGTACTTAGGATTCCTTTCGGCACCTCTTGACTCTCGGTGGTTCCGCCTGGTGCCAATATATCTACCCATGGGCCTTTGTTCATATAGTCGGTAGGAATGCCGGTGCTACTAAAAGCGCCTACAGCCACTACGCGTTCGTATGATGCGGGAATCATCTCGATATCGTTCTGACTGTCGTTACCCGAGGCAAAAAATACCAGTCCGCCTTTCATATACGAACCGAGCTTTTTCTTTCCAGTGGGGTCACAGCCCGCATAGTCGGTAAAATAATCGATTCCTTCTTTCAACAATGCAAATTGCGATTTGAAGAGTTTGTGGAAGTACTCGTTGTTGAGATGCTTCTTCCGATCGAAAGCATATCCCCACGAGCAGTTGCATACGAGGGCACCGTTTTCGGCAGCAAACTCGAAAGCCTTGGCAATAGCTGCCGAAGTAGCCACTTCGTTAGCAGCATCGTCTCGGCCGTAGATTTCGCAGCTCATCAGTCGTACGCCCGAATTGGCTTGACCGTTTCCGCCAGCCACACCACTGATGCCAACACCGTTGTTATTTCTCGCAGCAATAGTACCGGCCACGTGTGTACCGTGGGCTCCGGGAATGATCACATTAGGATCGCCTTGGCCACTCTCGGCATACCAGAAGTTTCGGCCGTGTATTTCTGCGCCTGTGGCTTTGTCGGTACCTTTCCAGGCAGAGGAAGCCAGGTCTTCGTGGCTGAAATCAATACCCGAATCCATTACGGCTACCACTACGTTAGGGTCGCCAGTCTCTTTCTGCCAAGCAGGGAAAAGATCGATGTCTACCCCCTCTTTAAACCAGCCATAACTCTCGATGGTGGTCATATAGTGCCACTGGTACTTTAGGTAGGGATCATTGAAACCGAGATATCCCTGGCCGTCGTTGGCCGAAAGGAGTTTGCTTGGATCGATCGGTGCCCGACTGGCTGGTCGGTAACTCACCTTTGTAGGAACTATCTCTACGTTTCCGTGTGCTTTTTCTATGGCCGGATCTTTTCGAAGTTCGTCTAGAACCTGATTCACATCCTTACTCTTATCAAACCTCACGACAAACCAGCGATCGAGCCCGCGACTTCTTTTCAAGTCGGCGTATTCGGTTGTCATATCGAAGACTTGTTCTACCTTGATTTTTGTATCATCAAAAACTTTGGCACGGGTAAGATGCTCTGTCGCTGCGCGAGTTGTAATTTCAGAGCTCGCTTTAAGTTTGATAAAAGCCATTCCCGGTTGTAGGGGAAGTTCGTCTATCGCCTGATTACCGGTATGATTTGGCTCGGTTCCTACCGACAGCAAATTGTCGTCGTGGCAAGCCGAAAACAGGCAGACAGATATGAATGAGCAGACAAGTGCTCTGTATAATGATTTTTTCATACGTGTCGAGATTCTATAAGTTAAAACGTTTCTTGATAATGTCTACGTAATGTTTACTCTTATAGTAAGAGATAACCGTGCGAGTGCTCTGCGGTCGCATATCGATGAGGTCTTCTTCACCACGGTAGAAAGTAACATATCCGCTGTCGTCTTCGCGTACAAATCCGTATCCTTTCTGCTCAAGAGCAATCCTTACATTTCTTCGTAGCTTGGTAACATAGTATTCCCACACACCGGGTTCGCCTTCCAGTTTCCGCTCATAAAATAAGTCGCCACCGGTATAAAACACTTGGCATAGACCCACAGTTCCGCTATATTCGGCGTCGCCCCTTAAACCGGCATCGATATCATCTTTGGTTACTCCTTGCCAGTTGAAATAGTAAATAACATAGGCCAGTGAGCCTGCGTCGTTGCTAGGATTCTCGGGTACAAACAACAGCTTAGAATACTTGCAAAGTGGGTCTTGAATTTCGGTAGTTACTTGCTCCGAATTGAACTCGTTGTGATAATCGGGTTTCATTCCGCGTTTCTTTTCAGACTCGATGATTTGTTCTAGTTTGAATTTCTTGTCGTTCAGATGTTGTGAACCACCGATGGGAAAACTACTTATGGAACCATCGGTGAGTCGCAATTCGTTTGGCGACTCGGTATATTTCATACAAGCACTCTTGAAGAGGCCTCCGCCCATCCAAGAATAATTTTCAACTGCGTTGTATATATGCAATAGTCGAGTCTTTTCGTTTTCCTCGCAATAGAATTCCGTTTCATCTTCATTGCGTTGCTTATTTCCCTGTTTGAAATTATTCTGGGTTAGCCAAGATTCGAGAGATTCTTTCTTAAACGTTTCTCCTTTGGGAGCCTTTAGCCAAGCCGTGTTGATAATCCCTGTATAATAATTGCGACTATAAAGGATATGCGGGGCTTGTTCTCCGGGAGAGTGGAAAACATAATACATCTTTTCCTGTTCTACATTGTAGGGCAACAAGAAGTCTCGCTCAAAGACTAAATCGCGAATGTTGTTTCTTTCACCTTCCAAGGCAACGACACGATCTAGTTTGAAATTGTCGAAATCCCAAACAGGCAGCTGGAACTGCACATATCCATTTTGCACCACGTTGAGCAAATAATGCTTATTACCGTTGGTGAGAAACAGTTTTTCGTTTCTGCTGGTTTGTGCCCACTCGCTGTTACGGTTGATGGCTGTGAGATTGAGTAAGAGTTTGTGTTCTTTGAGGTTCACCTCGTAACTGAGCCAGCTATTTTTTTCTTTATTCACCTGCTCCACCCGCCAATTATCGGTATTGGTAATTACGTTGAGTGCGATAGCCGTATGTGCCTCGTGATTGTATACTGCTGTTCCATTGCTTCCTTCGATAGAGATGTACGGAGCTGTACCAAATTGTGTTACTGCCATAGAATATTTTCCACTCACAGTATTGAGAGTAATTTGGGTTTGGCGCTCATCCGACAAATTGTTTGCCTGTGCAGCGACTACCAGTTTGCCATCTTTTTTCTCTACGGTTAGCCATCGGTCGTAAGATCCTTGATCTACGCTCCATTTTCCTGAGAGCGTAGTAAACGCTACGACTTTGGTTTCTCCTTCTTGTTTGAAGGTGATAGTTTCTGCCGCATCAACAACGACATCCGATGTGCCGTCTAATATCAAATCCTTTTGGCAAGCGCTCATCAACATTGCGACGATGAGAAATGCCAGTATTCTAAGTTTTTTATACATAGAGCAATATTTTAGTTTCATAAAACAGACTATTTGTCCCAACCTGCATTCTGCTTGATTTTCTTGTTTATGGTAATTTCATTCTTGGGGAACGGCCATACAAACCTATAATTGTCTGCTCGAATATTCATCGTTTCTCTAAACCCGGCAGCATAGAAAGAGCTCGGCACTTGGTAGTAACCTTTTGCACCTTGGTGTGAGCGTCGACCTATGCCTTGTTTCCAGCGACGCAGATCCCAAAGGCGGAAGCCTTCAAAGGCCAGTTCACGGGCACGCTCGTTCTTTATCTCTTCGTAAAGCGCTTCTCCATCCAACGTAGTAACGGGCATTCCGCGTGAAATGCGAAGCGTATTGAGGTATTCCTTTGCGGCATCCAAGCGGTTCAGCTTATGGGCTGCCTCGGCTGCGATGAGATATTGCTCGGCAATACGGAAAGGTTTGGGTGCTTGGTTCCCGTTCGGAACATAACCTCCCCAATGTGTGCTGTTAAGTGTAGCGTAATTGGGATTACCTTTGAATTTAGATATTACATAAAGCTCTGTAGAATTATTCACATCACTGACCGTTGTCTTCACAAATTCAAAGAGCGACAAGGCACGGTGATCGGTTTCTGTTGCGAAGAGCGTATTCATCACCTCTTTCGTAGCTACATAAGGCGGTTTGTTGTAGTCGCCGACTTTGCTTGGTACACCTGCACCATCCCAATGAGTGGTTGTAGACAAGTCGGCACCATAAAGATTGGTAACTGTGGGGATTTCGTTTTCTTTTGCTACATAAGGTTGCCAAATCTGTTCTACACCGCTATCATAAAACCACATTTGGGCAAAAGCGTCTTCGCGAGGATCTATCTTCTGCTGACTATTTAGTTTTGCTTTATATGCCGTTATCAGAGGATAAATGCCTTTGTCAATGAGTTGCTTAGCTTCGGCAAACGCCTTTTCCATATCACCTATATAAAGGTATACGCGTGCACGCAATGCCCTTACGGCATCGGCACTTATTTCCGTATTTCCAGCTTTCGTAGAAACGTCGGTTAACAGTGTTTCGGCCTCTTGCAAATCCTTTAGTATTTGTTTGTAGGTTTCGCGGTTCGTAGCACGTCCCGGTTTTTCCAATGGTTTAGGGATAAGTGCCAGTGGTATGCCCAGAGTTTTATCTGCCGTACTCTCCTCGTAGGGCTCTCCCCACCGTAGGGCAAGATTAAAGTGATAGAATGCGCGTGCAAAATAGGCGTCTCCCAAGTAATGGTTACGATTGGGTTTCTCCTCTTCTCCCACTTGCAAACGTGGTAGTAACTCTATTACCACGTTAGCGTCTACTAAGGCTGCATAATAAGAATGGTAAATCTCTTGTATCACATTGCTTTCGGGCAATAAAGTCCAGCCGTGAAAATCAGCGTAGAGACTGTTGAAAGCAGCATGGGCATTGAGCATATCGGCTTGGGCTTCTTGGGGCAGTACATAGCCTCCACCAAATTTACCACGCAAGGTAGAATAAATACCGTTATCCCATTTCTTAGCATCTTGTATATTTCTGAAAGAGTCTTCATAATTGATATAGTCGGCTGGTTCGCGATCTAAGTCACACCCTTGTGCCACTGTTACCAATAGCAATGCGAAAAATAATATCTTACTCGTTTTCATATATCTATCAAAATGTGTTATAACTGGTTATAAACCTATTTCTACGCCGAAGCTTACCTGTTTGGTGTTGGGATTAACGCCATAGGATATACTGCGGTTAATCTCGGGATCAATACCCCTAAACTTCGTAAAGGTAAGCAGGTTTCTACCTGTAAAGAAGAGTTTGGCCGACCGCACAACCTTTTGTCTGCCCAAAGCCTTGCGAGGCAAATCGTAACCGAGCGTGAAGTTTTTAAGCCGCATGAAAGAGGCATTCTCTAACATTTTAGAGTCAAGGTAGGTACTTTGATGATTATCTTTCCGAACCCATTCAAGAGATGGAAATTCGGCATTGTCGCCCTCTTTCTTCCAATAGTCGAAGAGCCTACGCGAACCGTTGAAGTTGCTTTCGCGATCGCGAATATAGTAGTCGTTCTCATAGCGTTGCTTATCCATCGAAAGCATGTGTTTGCCAAGGGCGAAGAAGAAATCAGCATTCACGTAGAACCCTTTCCAATATGCCGATATGCCCCAACCGCCGGTAACGGGTGTATAGGCGTTGACGCCTGAGTTTTGCTCTAAAGAGCTGGTATATTCTGTTGCCACATCGCTATCGTCGCGCCTTGTTTGTCCGATATCCGTACCGGGCTTATACCATTCGGGAACACCGTTCTTGGGGTTCACTCCCTTATAAAGCGGAACCATAAATGTAACGGGCTTACCTACGATGTAACCAAGTTGAGACCCCGGCTCGTACCAATGATCACGACCCTCGAAGAGTTCTAACACCTTATCACGGTTGTAGTTGAAGTTGGCATTGGTAGATACACCCCAGTCTTTACCTCTCAAGATATCTACATTCAGCTGACAGTCAATACCGTGATTGAGATATCTGCCCACATTTTCATACCGAGTAACATAACCGAGGCTCCCTGTGGGTAAACCGGAGCTGTAAGACAAGGGAACTTCGAAGAGCATATCGCTCGTAATACGATTGTAGTATTCCAGGTTTACATCTATTCTGTTAAACATACGCGCTTTTACTCCGATAGTAAGTTTGCTTTGCCGTTCCCATCCTAAGTTAGGATTACCGTCGCTGATAAATCCCATACTCATTTTGTCCATCTTTTGGCCTACTTTCCCCACGTAAGCTGCTGTGCTGTAAGGCGGGATAGACGAGTTACCCTGTGTTCCGTAGCTGCCTTTTACATCGAGAGCATTGAGCCATGTTGCATTTTTAAGGAAGCGTTCTTCCTTGGCTTTCCACAAGAGCCCAACCGACCAAAACAGTCCGTTACGCTTGTTCTTCCCGAAACGCGAAGAGGCATCGTTGCGTAAAACAAGGTCTACGAAATATTTCTCTGCATAATCATAAGATATCTGTGTAAAGAACGACAAGAAAGCGTAGCCCGTTTCTTCTTCGCTCACGGCATAGTTTCGTGTTACGTTGTTGAGCAGATAAAGCCGATCGTCGAGCAATCCGGAGCCACTTGCCGAAAAGCCATCGTCTTTATAATCGATATACTCGTGCCCGAGCAATGTAGTGAGATGATGATCGCCGAAAGCCATTTTGTAGGTTGCCGTATTGGTAACAGTAATATTAGAGGCCTTGGAAAAACCGCGCGACGAGCTACCGTTGCCATAAGCACGATAATAGCTGGGCAACGTACGCGAACGGTTGGTACCGTAGTCGAGCTCCAAACCTACCATCGAACGAATCGTAAAGTCTTTCAGTGGTGTAAGAGTAAGGCTACCGTTGGTAGACAGAATGAAAGCATTCGACCGGGCGGGATTGGTAGAGATAACGTGCCGCGGGGTTGCGATATCAAGCAGCGGTACGCGCTCTAATTCCTGCCCCGTATTAGGATCGTAGGGAGAAGCGAAAGGAGCGTTCATTGCTGCCAAACCTCCGCCCACTGCATTATTATTGCCGAAAGGCGACAGACGTGTATCGTCGTAAGACACCTGTGTGTTGATGTTGGCGCGCACCCAGTCGTTAAGCTTTGCTCCGAGGTTCATTCGCCCGAAAGCTTTCTTATAGCCCGACCCCATACGCAAACCGTCTTGACTAAGCGCACCGCCCGAGAAATAGTAGTTGACCGTGTTTGTGCCACCCGACACAGATATATCGGCCGTATACATCGGAGCCGGCTGATATACGTATTTATACCATTGGAAATCTGTTTCTTTGAAATACTTTTCTTTCAGCTGTGCTATTTCGGTTGCGCTATATATTCCTGTTTCCTGATAATAGCGAAGCAGTTCGGGGCCGCTCATCAATTGGTCGAAATAATCGGTATTGGCCAGCGACGAAACCGCATATTGTGCACGAATATTGATGCTGGCCCGCATCTCCGATTTCCCTCTTTTGGTGGTGACATACATCACTCCGTTGGCTGCCCGAGCTCCATAGATAGAGGTAGCGGCGGCATCTTTCAAGAATTGTACGCTCTCGATGTCGTTGGGGTTCATTGCTTGTAAAACGCCCATGCTCACCTGCATACCGTCTAAGATAACCAAAAGCCCCGTGCCAGCACCGAGCGAACCTTGCCCGTGCAAGGCCATCGACAACTTTGAAGAGGGCTCGCCCGACGACGAAAACACCTGCAATCCACTCACCTTGCCTTGTACGGCGTCGAGCGGATTGGCTACGGGTTTCATTGCAAGATCTTTGGCACCCACTTTCACTACTGAAGCAGAGGTATTGGCTACCTTGCGTTCCATATAGCCCACAACTACCACGTCATTGAGCATAAGATCAGCCGGTTCCAGTTTCACGTTCATCTCAGGCTTGGCCGTCAACTCCCGACTGGTATAGCCCATAAAGCTGAATGTAAGTTTCTCGCCTACTTTAACCTTAATTGAGAACTTACCGTCTACGTTAGATACTGTACCCGTTTTGGGTGCTGACTTGGGAATTATGCTCACTCCAGGCAACACGTCTCCATTTTCATCGGTGACGATTCCCTTAACGGTGATAGTTTGACCTAAGGTGGAAATAACTCCTAAAAATAAACAAAGGGCAAACATCCAAATTCTTCTTTTCATAAATTGATAATATAGGTTATTTTAATTTCTTCGTACAGTTTAAATACTATCAACCAATGGTAAAAGGCGTATTTCTATTTCGTTAAGCGTTTTTAGTTTGTTATGGTTATTCAGTAGTTAGGCGAAAAACTTCTGCAAATATATACAATATTTTATAAACTATACAATAAAATAGAACAGAATTTTAATCCGTACGCTACTTTTTTTTATTTATTAACCCACGTCTTACCGTTCATAACCATCTCAGACTGACGAAACATTCACTTCCCAAAGTTTCCCAAGTTTTGTATAAGTTTTCTTGAATACTAAAATTAAATATAAAGAGGAACAGTAGCGATATATTAAGTCTTGTTATATAGGCAGATCTGACGCATTAGAAATTTTCTCCTTATTTTATTTATCCCTTTCATAGGAAAATCTTATTTTATACCCCAGTTTGGGATAAAAAAGTTGTTTTCCTGCCGGCGGAACAAACTTTTCCGTTTTTCGATTCTCAATCTGCGGAAACCGATCGAAAAAATACTTTTTTCCTTTGTTTCCATCTGGAATCGTCCATAAATCTTTATTTTTCTTCTGATTCCATCGGAAACAGCAAACAAATTTAAATATATTTACACTTTCCTAATGGAAAGAAGAAATCTATTTTTGTTTATTTGCACTTCCCGATAGAAAGAGAGAAAATATATCTTATTTATTAACGCTTCCTTGTCGTCTTGAGAATGTTAGTATATCCAACCTATTTTTATTTATTTCACTCATACCATTATGAGTATTGAGTGTCCTTTTCTAATTGCAAGTTATATCCTCCCAGCATATTTGTCGTATAATTAGGTATGCTTAGTTCAGAATATTCTTTATAGATAAGAAAAGGGCCAGTTAAGATGAGTCTTTATTGAGCGTCTTGCCGTTCTTAATCTCCTATGCGTATAAACTATTTTACCGGAAATCAAAATCGTTCTTTCCTCTATAAGAGTTCTTCCAATCATCACACCATTTACAGAAAGTAGAAATGTAATTCTTTAATATTTCGGAGAACAAGTATGGATTCCGAGAGAACAGGGGGCTTGTCGAATACAAAATAAAAAGGACGATGACAGGTTGGACAGATAAAATCGTTTTCGTGCGTTTTCTATAAAATACAAAATAAAAGACCGCAGACAACACTGGCTTTCCAAAAGCGGAAAGCCAGTGTTGTCTGCGGTTTATGGGCTATCAATCCTGGGGATGGATGTTCGTGACTTCAAGCATCCCGGCTACTTCGTCGTTGACGCGTTTGGCAAACTCGTCCATCCGCATTGTGGCTTGTTCGCCACCTCCTTGACGGCGCATAGAGACGAGTCCGTCAGCGGCCTCTTTCTCGCCGACGATGACCATATAGGGGACGCGCTTGATTTCGTTGTCGCGAATCTTGCGACCGATCTTCTCGTTGCGGTCATCGATCGTGGCACGTACACCTTGCTCGTCAAGATATTTGGATACACGCTTGGCGTAGTCGTTATATTTCTCGGAGATGGGTAGAATGGCTACTTGGTCGGGCGTGAGCCAAAGCGGGAAATGTCCGGCCGTGTGCTCGATGAGTACAGCGCAGAAACGTTCGAGCGAGCCGAACGGGGCGCGGTGTATCATCACCGGCGTCTGCTTAGTGTTGTCTTCGGCGGTATATTCCAGTTTGAAACGTTGCGGCAGATTGTAGTCTACCTGAATGGTCCCGAGCTGCCAGCGACGGCCGATGGCGTCTTTTACCATAAAGTCGAGTTTAGGACCGTAGAAAGCTGCTTCGCCGTAAGCAATCTTGGCATCGAGGCCTTTCTCTTTGCAGGCTTCTTTGATGGCGGTTTCGCTCTCTTCCCAGACCTCATCGGAGCCGATGTATTTTTCGGTATCTTTTGGGTCGCGCAGGCTGATTTGTGCTTCGAAGTCTTCGAATTGGAAGATCTTGAACACAGTCTGAATGATGTCCATCACACGTAGGAACTCGCCTTTAACTTGATCGGGGCGACAGAAAATGTGGGCATCGTCTTGCGTGAAGGAGCGCACACGCGTAAGGCCGTGAAGCTCGCCGCTTTTCTCATATCGATAGACCGTACCAAACTCTGCAATGCGCAGAGGCAGGTCTTTGTAAGACCGGGGCTTCCAGGAGAATACCTCACAGTGGTGCGGACAGTTCATCGGTTTAAGCATATACTCCTCGTCTTCTTCCGGAGTGCGGATCGGTTGAAATGAATCCTTACCGTAATGCGCATAATGTCCGCTGGTGATATAAAGGTTCTTTGAACCGATATGCGGCGTAATGACCTCCTGATAACCGAATCGTTTCTGAATCTTGCGCAGCATATCTTGCAGACGCAGACGCAATTCCGTTCCTTTCGGAAGCCAGATAGGAAGTCCTTTTCCTACTCTCTCGGAGAACATAAACAACTCCATTTCTTTTCCGATCTTGCGATGGTCGCGCTTCTTGGCTTCTTCAAGCATCTGTAAGTAGTCATCGAGCATTTTCTTCTTGGGGAAAGTAATGCCATAAATGCGTGTCATTTGCTCACGTTTGGCATCGCCGCGCCAGAATGCACCGGCCACGCTCGTGATTTTGATGGCTTTGATGGCACCAGTGGACACGAGATGTGGACCGCGACAGAGATCGGTAAAAGCGCCTTGTGTGTAGGTAGAAATGGTACCGTCTTCCAGATCTTGGTCGATATGTTCGCACTTATATTCCTGCCCATCGGCCCCGAACTCTTTAAGGGCATCTGCCTTCGACACATTCTTTCGCACAACGGGCTCGTTTTTCTTAGCCAGCTCGCGCATTTTTTCTTCAATCTTCGGGAAATCGCTCTCGCTGATGACATCCCCCTGCTTAGGCATTACGTCATAGAAGAAACCATTTTCGATGGCAGGCCCGAAACCGAACTGAATGCCGGGATAAAGTTCTTGCAGCGCTTCGGCCAGCAAATGCGCCGACGTATGCCAGAAGGTGTGCTTACCTTCTTCATCTTCAAATTTGTAGAGTGCGATGTGCGCATCTTGGTCGATCGGCCTGTTCAGTTCTACCGTCTCACCATTAACTCCGCAAGATACAACGTCGCGGGCGAGAGCCGGTGAGATGCTCTCGGCGATTTGTAACCCGGTTACGCCCTTTTCGTATTCACGAACAGAGCCATCCGGAAATGTGATTTTAACCATAACAAATTAGTTTTTAATCTTAATCAGTTGCAAAAGTAACCTTTTCTCCGGAGATAACGGCATAAATGAATAACGAATTGCAATTACTTCTTCTCGCTTTTCTTGATGATGCTGTAAGCACTGTAAAGCCCTAATTCGCCAGCTTTGCTGAGATCGGTTACGCCGCCTGGCCTATCGCCAGACTGCATACGGATAAGGCCTCGATTGTAATAAGCCTCGGCTAAATTGGCATTCAAGGCAATAGCAGTGGTGTAATCGTCTATCGCTTTACTGTAATTCTTTTGTCGGACATAAAGATTCGCACGGTCGAAATAAATATAAGCGTTCTTCGGACTAAGCTTAACGGCAGTGTCGAAATCGCTCATCGCACGCGCCATCTGCAACTGCGCATTAATACCTTGCGAAACATTGAACTCGCTGATCATCGTCAGACATACGCCGCGTTGATAATAAGCAATGGCCGACGTGCTATCTATCTGAATATAAGCAGTGAGATCGGTAATAGCTGCATCGTAATTCTGCACCACCGAATAGGCTACAGCGCGTTGCAATAAAAGAGGTTTCGCCCGGTCGACATTGCGCTGTGCATCAACAAGAGACGACAAGCTATCGATGGAATGGAAGAAAGTATAAGTCTGTGCTTCATTGAGCTGCGGCGGATTGCAGGTGACATAAAGATGGCGGGCAGGCTTCTGGGTATTGTTAAAAGCTTCAACCTCGCGGTCGAAAGCCTGATAAGACTTGATACCGTTGGTATATTTAAAATAAGAAAGCATATACATAGGCATCGGCAAAGTCTCGACCGAACGATTCTGTACACGCCCGCGGTATTCGCTTTTATACTCGTGCTCAACCGTATTTTCATCTGCCACTACGAGCTGATTATATTTCTCAGGATCAATCTCACTACGTTTGCGTAAAACCTTAGCCTTGGCCTTACTCCACCGCGCCTGCAAACCAACGTGCTTATCCATCTGAGCCTTAAAGATGCGAAACTCATCCCGCTCTGCCTGCGCAGTCATTCCAAGGCGCCGATAACAACGCGCACGATATTGAAGTCCGGTCCAGAAATTAGGGAATTGGTCTATGACAGCTGTATAATCGCGAATGGCAGCCCGAAGATTACCCGTCTTATCGTGCAAGATTCCACGATTGAAGATGGCTAAGACATTGCCGGGCTCCATCTTGATGACATAATCAAAATCGATAATGGCACGATTATCATCGCCCAATTGCATTCGGAGCAGACCACGATTGTAATGCGCCAAAAAGTTATTGGGGTCTAAATCAAGCGCTGTATCATAGTCGGCCATCGCACCGCGGAGATTGTTGTAATTGAATCGGGCCAATGCTCTGTTGACATAATTACTGACCATCTTAGGTTTGATATGCAGCGCTTTACTCAGAAATTTATCGGCATCGCGCCACTGTTTACGCGCCAAACTGATATAGGCCCGCGTGGTCCAGGCATCACCGTCATACGGATCTACGGCCAAACTCTTGTCAAGCCATTTGGCAGCTTGCACCGTATCTTTCTCCTGTAAGTAAAGTTCAGCATTGAGCGAATAGGCATTAGCAAACTTCGCCCAGCGTCTGATGATCGTATCTACTTCATTATGTGCCGCCTGATAGTCTTTTACATTCATCCTGCATATAGCCCGATTGAACCAGTAGTTACGATTGGCAGGATTGATACGAATAGCTTCCGAATAATCGGTAATAGCCTGTTCGTATTTCTTTTGTCTGATTCGTGCAATCGCCCGAAGGTCATAAATACCATCAATATATGGATTCAGCTTGACAGCTTGCGTGGCATCGGCTTCCGCCCCGGTAAAATCGTCTAAATAAAACTTGGCTGCACCGCGATACAACCACGGCTGATAAAGATAAGGTTTGAGCGCAATAACTTGATTGAAGTATTGAATCGAAAGCACATAATCCTCATAGTGGAGAGCTATCTCCCCACTCGTTATCAGCCTGTCTGTATTGAATTGGGCACGTGTCCCTATCGAAATGACAGACAATAACAAGAGAATAACATACTTCCGCATATCTTTTATTTACGCAAAGGCTTGGTTTTATAACCGCAGCGATAACGTCCTTGCAACATCGCTTTAAGTTTACCGTGAATCAATTGTTTACGAAGCGGCGAGATACGATCAATAAACAGTTTGCCGTCTAAGTGGTCAAACTCGTGCTGCATCACACGAGCCAAATACCCTTCTACCCATTCATCGTGTTCATTGAGTTCTTCATCGAGATACCTTACATGGATTCTCGTAGATCGTTCTACATTTTCGTGAATGCCCGGCAACGATAGGCACCCTTCCTCTATTGTCTTTTTCTCAGATGCTTCATCCGTTTCAAGGATGTGCGGATTAATGTAAGCCTTGCGGAAATCCTTATATTCGGGCAGATCATCAGACAGTACATTGAGGTCGATCACAACCACTCGAATCGACTTCCCGATTTGAGGCGCTGCCAACCCGACACCGTCCGACGCATCCATTGTCTCGAACATATCGGCTATCAACTGTTTCAAGCCAGGGTAATCTGTGGAAATATCCTCAGCTACTTTCCGCAAAACGGGTTGTCCATATATATATATAGGTAATATCATAATCGTCAATCATTAAACGGATGGGTGCCGCGCACGCATATAATCTTGCAAAAGAATGGTAGCACTAATCTCGTCCACCAATGCTTTATTTTGTCGAGCTTTCTTCCGTAAGCCTCCATCCAGCATCGCCCTGTGGGCTAAAACCGATGTAAAACGTTCATCGTAAAACTCAATAGGAATATCGGGCAATGCCCGTTTCCACCGATTCACAAATTGTTTCACTCGTTCTAAGTTCTCGCTCGGCGAACCGTCGGCCTGTCGCGGTTCGCCGATCACAATACGTTCTACTGTTTCCCGCCGAACATAGTCTTGCAGAAACGTAAAAAGTTCAGACGTAGAAACAGTCGCCAATCCGCCTGCAATAATCTGCAACGGATCGGTGACTGCCAGTCCGGTACGCTTTTTCCCGTAATCAATGGAAAGTAAACGTGCCACCTATAATATTCAACTTACTTCTTGAAAAGCAACCACGCATCCGGATAAGTTGCACGGAATGCATCGCGAGAGCGTGCCGCATCACCTTTCGTGTCATAGGTAGAAGCTACCACCCGATACATATTCCGATTAGAATTGTACGCTAATTGTGCATCATAGCCAGCCGACTTCAGCGTGCTTTGCAGTCCTTCTGCATTAGCTTTTACTGAGAACGAGCCTACAACCACGCTATAAGCTTTCAGCCCCGAGCCATTGATCAACGTCACATCTTCGGTCCGAGCCACTACATTATCGTAGTTGTCGGTAACTGTCGACTGTGTAGCAGTTTTCTCCTCTAACGGAGCTACCACGGGGGCATCGTCTTGTTGAGCTCCGCCTTGTGCCTGTTCCTGTGCCTTGGCCTTCTCATAAGCTTTCTTATAAGCGCTCTCTTTATTCGAACCGCAACTTGCCAACATCAGGGCTGCTATTAAACTGGCGCTCAAAATAAATCCTTTTTTCATCATCTTACTTAGTTATTAGAAGTTCAACTTATGTTCAATTTTAAACAGTGCGAAGATACGAATTATCTGATAAATAAGAAGAGAAAACCCGCATAAAGTTTGTTAAATCAAGGAAATACAACCTTTTTAACAAAAAATATAGGCCAAATTGTACATATCTCATAATATTTCATTATATTTGCTTTCAAATAACGCCCTCGGTTCGAATACATCTCATTGTAATGCCGAACCGAAAGGAAGAATGAACATTTGTCTAACTAAAATTGATAGAAGATGAAAACGTTAGGTTACATTGGAGCTTTCCTCGGCGGAGCCATTGCCGGAGCAGCTCTCGGTTTGTTAGTTGCACCCGAAAAGGGAGCAGAAACACGTACGCGTATTGCAGATGCTGTCGACAACTTCTGCAACAAACATAATATCAAACTGAGTCGAAAAGAAGTAGCCGACTTGGTTGATGATATTAAAGATGCAGCCAATGAGATGGCTGGATGAGTATGATGTTTTCCAACGACAAGAACATTGAGACGATCGGGCAGCTCGTAGAGGTGCTCAAACATTACATCGGGCTTCAAACGGAATACGTGAAGCTCGATGTAATCGAGAAGATCGTGAGACTGCTTACAGTAGCTGCAATGACGGTCGTATTGGCCTTATTACTATTACTTGCGGTAATATATCTGTCGTTTTCTGCAGCCTACGCTTTGACACCCAACCTTGGAGCAGCCGGCGCTTTCGGTGTCGTTGCAGGCGGATATCTATTCATTCTGTTGCTGTGCATCATCTTTCGCAGGCAGTGGATCGAGCGTCCGTTAGTCGGTTTTCTGGCAAACCTTTTAATGGAGAAGTAAAACTATGGGCAACATTGACCAAACTTCCTCTACATCCTACAAATCTTTGAACGAGATTCGAACCCGCAAGGAGACACTACACGAGGACATCCGTAAAGCTGACGAACAGATTCGGACATTATGGAACGACTTGTTTCATCAGCCCGAAATATCTGATACACGTCCTTCTAAACGTATTATGGGCCTGCTAAATGCTGGAACAGGCATCATCGACGGTCTGATTCTCGGGTGGAAATTATACCGAAAATTCAACGGCAGCAGTCTGTTTCGCGGGCGATAACCCACTCTATTTGTAATCGACTGATTACAAACAAGTTACAAATCCCTTGAAAATACCATGCATTTAACGGTTAATGACCTGGCATTTAACGGTTAGTTGTATACCAATTAGCCGTTAAATGTAACACAACTAACAGTTAATTGGAATGTAAGTTATATTTCATTGATTATCAAATACATATAAGCAAGATGACAATATTCAAGGTTGCCGTCTATTTATATTTACTTATGCTTGTAGTATATTACTAATAAGTGCCATAATATTCTGTCCTATGGCATCAAACAATATGCTCTAATGTAACGGATAAGGTTGTTCCAACTCACAAAAGATGGTTACTTCGCATACGCAACGATTGGATTTGCACTATCCCTTTTGGTTTGTCAAACGCATTTTCCGCCACATCCGGTTGGGGATGAGTCGCCAGAAAAAGACCAGAATGCGATAACGCCAGTCGATGATACAAACGTGTCGCCGCGCGGCCAACGCACGAACGATGTACCGGGCTACACGCGTTTTGTCCATTAAAAGCGGATAACGATCGCCCGTCAACAACGGCGTGTCTACAAATCCGGGGCGAATATCAGTGAAAGAAAGATTCAGTTTTCTACTGATAGACAGTTGTTCCAAAGCTTGAATATAAGTGTTTTGGAATGCTTTCGTTGCACTGTAAGCCGCCACCGGGCCCAGACCTTTCGTCCCTGCGATAGAAGAAATAACGGCGATATGCCCTCCTCCGTGGGCAACCATATAACCGAAAGCTGCGTCTACCATACGAGTGAAGCCCAAGGCATTGGTCTCCACGATGCGCATTTCAATATCTGCATCTACCGTTCTGTTTTGTTGACCAATTCCCGATGCGTGAAAATACAGATCCATTCCGCCCAACCGATCGACCAAAGATTGCAATTCAGTTGCTGCTCCATTGTCGGTAATGTCTATCCGTGCAGTTTCTACTTGCTCAGGAAAAGCATTCTTAATCTCCCTCAGCACCTCTATGCGACGCGCCGCAATGCCGACGCGCCAGCCATCAGCCAGCAAGAGCATCGCCACTTCGCGTCCGATACCCGATGACGCGCCTATGATTATTGCCCGTTTCATAGCTGCAAATATACTTAATTTCATCCACATATTCACCGAAAAGATAAAAAAGATAAAGTATAAACTGTTAGTTATCATTTATTTTACTATCTTTGCAGCAACAACTTAACGTGTCTCTATCGTATGAAAGATTTTTTTAAGCACACGCTTGCAACAATCGCAGGTTTATTTATTTTCTCAATCATCGTCATAATCATCGGCGTGATGAGTTTGGTAGGTATGGTTTCAGCCGGTGAAGCCACTAAAACCGTTGCGGATAAGTCGGTTCTTGTACTTAACTTATCAGGTGAATTGCAAGAGCAGTCAGAAGATAACGTTTTCCAACAGTTTGCCGGCACTCCCTTCGGTAACTTGGGATTGGAAAAGATCTTATCTGCCATTAAAAAGGCAAAAAACAATGATAAGATAAAAGGTATTTATATTGAAGCCGGCGCCTTAGGTGCAGACTTCGCCTCGTTACAGGAAATTCGCAATGCGTTGCTCGATTTCAAGAAGAGTCATAAATGGATCATTGCTTATGCAGATACATATACTCAGGGTACATATTACGTGGCTTCGGCCGCCAATGAAATTTATCTGAACCCGCAAGGGATGATTACCTGGCACGGTTTGTCTGCCCAACCCATTTTTATCAAGGATCTTTTGGCCAAGGTGGGCATACGAATGCAGGTGCTGAAAGTGGGAAAATACAAGAGTGCGACAGAGATGTTCACCGGCGATAAGATGAGCGATGCTAACCGAGAACAGACTACCGCTTATCTCACAAGTCTTTGGAGCAATGTCTGTAAGGCTGTTTCGGAGAGTCGGAAGATCAGCATCGATTCGCTCAATACTTATGCCGACCGCCTGGTTATGTTTGAAGATGCTCGCCAGTTAGTGAAATATAAGATGGTAGACGGTCTGCTTTACACCGACCAAATCAAGAAAAAGATAAAGCAACTTCTTCATATCGACGACGATAAAGATATCAACCAGATCAGCATCGCAGATATGTCGGGTGTCAAGGAGAAGTTGAAAGGTAAAGAAATTGCCGTCTATTACGCTTATGGAGATATTGTCGACAGTCCGATTACTGGCGGATTGCTGGGTAGTAAACACCAAATCGTAGCACAAGATGTGTGCAAAGACCTTGCCGATTTGATGGAAGACGACGACGTGAAGGCTGTAGTCATTCGCATCAATACGGGTGGCGGCAGTGCGTACGCATCTGAACAGCTGTGGCATCAGATCGAGATGCTCAAACGAAAAAAACCTGTCGTAGTGTCGATGGGTGGCGTAACAGCTTCGGGTGGCTATTATATGAGCTGCAACGCCAACTGGATCGTGGCGCAACCCACTACCATTACGGGTAGCATAGGTATCTTTGGAATAGTGCCCGACCGTAGTCAGCTGCTCACCCAAAAGTTAGGTATCAAATTTGACGAGGTAAAAACCAACCGAAACGCAACCTTCGGAACCAGTGCTCGACCAATGAACGCAGCCGAATTAGGTTATATGCAAGCCTATATAGACCGTGGTTACAAACTGTTTCGGCGTCGGGTAGCCGACGGACGACATCTGTCTACGGCCCAAGTAGAACAAGTTGCACAGGGACATGTCTTTACCGGCGAGGCGGCCAAGCAGTTGAAGCTTATCGACCAACTCGGAGGCATCGATGCAGCAGTAGCTAAAGCCGCACAGCTTGCAAAGCTTTCAGAATATCATACCCATACTTATCCAGCACCGACAGATTGGTTTGAACAGCTGTTCAACACTTTCGGAGGCGGCAATTATCTTGATGGTAAGATGCGCGCAGCACTTGGCGACTACTACGAACCTGTGATATTGCTCAAGCAAATGAATCAATTAGACGCACTGCAAGCTCGTCTCCCGTTCTTTTTAAACATCAAATAAGGATGCGAACAGAGGGAGATCTCATTCGAATCAACGAATGGTTATTGCC